>NZ_JBITXT010000003.1:430610-501875 GCF_044544865.1 Actinosynnema sp. NPDC053489
TCGCTCTCGCGCGCCTCCCCCCCCCCCCCCCCCCCCCCCGCCGGCGCCCGGGGGGGGGGGGGGGGCCCCCCCCCCGGGGGCGGCGCCGGGGGGGGGGGGGGGGCCGCGGGCCCCCCCCCCCCCACCCCTCTTCGCGTGTCCGGCGCGTCTCGCCCGGACGGCTCACCGCTACTGGGACAGTGGGAGGATGTCGGTGCAGCAAACGACCTCGCACGGCGTCGTGACGGACTCCGTGCGCCCGCCCGAGTTCTCCCGCGCCGAACACGTGCGGGTGCTCACGATGACGGCCGCCGGTTCGGTGGTCATCGGCTACGCGGGCGTGGCCGCGCTGCTCGCGCTGATCTCCTCGACGGCCGCGCACGCGTCGTTCTCCACGACCGGCGTGCTGACCGCCGCCGCGCCGGGCTGGCTGGCCGCGCACCACGTGCCGCTGCGCTTCGACGGCGGCCAGCTCGGCCTGCTGCCGCTGCTGCCGACGGCGCTGGTGATGCTGCTGGTGTACCGGGCGGCGGCCGGCGCGGCGGACCGGCTGGGGCTGTTCGAGCCGTTGCAGGCGCGGTCGGTGGTGTTCGGCATCGCCGGGGCGCACGCCGGGGTCGGTGGGCTGATCGCGTTCCTGATGGGTGACGAGGGCCCGGTCCGGGCCACGCCCGCGGTGGCGTTCTTCGGCTGCGCCGCGGTGTCGGGGGTGGCGGCGGTCGCCGGTGTGGCACAGCGCTGCGGCCTGGTGGAGGTCGTGTTCGAGCGGATCGACCCGGTGGCGCGGCGCGGGTTGCGCGCGGGGGCGGCGGCGTTGTTCGCGCTGGCCGCGACGGGCGCGCTGGTGCTGGCGCTGGGGCTGTTGTCCTCGTGGTCGACCACGGCGTCGCTGTTCGACCAGACGGGCGGCACGATCGGCACCGGCCTGGGCATCTGGCTGCTGTGCCTGGCGTACCTGCCCAACGCGGTGATCGGCGCGCTGTCGTACGTGGTCGGCTCCGGGTTCTCGATCGGCGCGGTGCTGGTCGGCCCGCTGGAGTTCACCGGCGGCCCGGTGCCCGCCGTGCCGCTGCTGGCGGCGCTGCCCGAGCAGCAGGCGGGCTGGCTGCCGCTCGTGCTGGTGCTGCCGGGCGTGATCGCGGTGCTGGTCGGGTTCTCGCTGCGCGACGCGGCGGAGACGCCCCGGGCCCGGGTGCGCGCGGTGCTGGTCGCGGCGGTCACCGCGGGCGTCGGCACGCTCGTGCTGGCGGCGGTGGCCGGCGGCGCGCTGGGCGGCGGGGTGTTCAGCCCGGTCACGATCCCGGCGGGCCTGCTGGCCGTGCTCACGTTCGGTTGGCTCGCCGTGCCGGGCGCCGCAGTGGCCTGGTTCGCCGGCCCCCGGCCGCCCCGCGCGGTGCCGCCCGCGCCCGTCGCGGAGGAGGACGCCGCCGAGGACGCCGCCGAGGACGACGCCGCCGGGGAAGACGCCGCGGTGGACGACCCCGACGAGGACTACGACGACGAGGATTACGACGACGAGGACGACGAGGACGACGAGGTCCGGTACGACGAGGACGACGAGGAGTACGAGGACGAGGCCGAGGAGGAAGAGGACGACGAGGAGGACGAGGAGGACGACGGGGAGTTCGACCACGAGTTGGACGAGTACGACGACCTCGAGGAGTTCGACGCGTTCGAGGACGAGGCCGACGTCGACCCCGCGGACGACCCCTCCGACGATCCCGCGGCCGAGTCCCCGGACGATCCCGGGTCCGGCGGCGACCCGGGTCCCGGTGGCGACGCGGACCCGGACCTGGCCGACAAGCCCCGCTAGGCAACGCCTAGGCTGCTCTTGAGCTGCTGTGACAGTCCCCAGCAAGGAGAGCACGCTGAGCGCCGCGACCACACTCCGGCTTCCCGTCCCCGCCAGGGTCGTCGTCCTCGTCTCCGGTTCCGGCACCCTGATGCAGGCGTTGCTGGACGCGGCGGCCGACCCCGGATACCCGGTCGAGGTGGTCGCCGTCGGCGCGGACCGCGACGGCATCGAGGGGCTCGACCGCGCCGCCCGCGCCGGCGTCCCCTCCTTCTCGGTGAAGCTGCGCGACCACGCCGACCGCGAGGCGTGGGACACCGCGCTGGCCGACGCCGTCGAGGCCCACGAACCCGACCTGGTGGTCTCCGCCGGGTTCATGAAGATCCTCGGACCCGCCTTCCTGGCCCGCTTCGGCGGCCGGATGGTCAACACCCACCCCGCGCTGCTGCCCGCCTTCCCCGGCGCGCACGGCGTCCGCGACGCCGTCGACTACGGCGTGAAGGTGACCGGTGCGACCGTGCACCTGGTGGACGGTGGCGTGGACACCGGGCCGATCCTGGCCCAGGAGGCGGTCGTCGTCGCCGATGACGACGACGTCGAGAGCCTGCACGAGCGCATCAAGGTGGTGGAGCGGCGGCTGCTGGTCGACGTGGTCGCCCGACTGGCCCGCGAGGGCTGCACCGTGAACGGACGAAAGGTGAGCATCCCGTGACCACTCCTGCCGAGAGGCGACCGGTCCGCCGGGCCCTGATCGGGGTTTCCGACAAGTCGGGGCTGGTGGAACTGGCCACCGGCCTGCACGCGGCCGGGGTCGAGATCGTCTCGACCGGCGGCACGGCGCGCGCGCTGGCCGACGCGGGCGTGCCCGTCACGCCGGTGGAGCGGATCACCGGGTTCCCGGAGGCGCTCGACGGCCGGGTGAAGACGCTGCACCCCGGCGTGCACGCGGGCCTGCTCGCCGACACCCGCCGCCCGGAGCACGTGGAGGAGCTGCGCGGGCTGGGCATCGAGCCGTTCGACCTGCTCGTGGTGAACCTGTACCCGTTCGCGCGGACGGTGGCGTCCGGCGCGTCGGCCGACGAGTGCGTCGAGCAGATCGACATCGGCGGTCCGGCGATGGTGCGCGCGTCGGCGAAGAACCACGCCAGCGTCGCCGTCGTCGTGGACCCGGACCGGTACGCGTGGGTGCTGGAGCAGGTGCGGGCCGGCGGCTTCACGCTCGCCGACCGGCAGGGGCTGGCCGTGGACGCGTTCCGGCACACCGCGTCCTACGACGTGGCCGTGGCGTCGTGGCTGGGCAACGTCGTCGCGCCCGACGACGAGGGCTCCGGCTTCCCGGGCTGGGTCGGCGCGACCTGGAACCGCAAGCAGGTGCTGCGCTACGGCGAGAACCCGCACCAGCGGGCGGCGCTGTACACGCAGGGCGACGGCCGGACCGGGCTGGCGACGGCGGAGCAGCTGCACGGCAAGGAGATGTCCTACAACAACTTCGTCGACGCCGACGCGGCGTGGCGGGCGGCGTGGGACCACGAGCTGCCGTGCGTGGCGATCATCAAGCACGCCAACCCGTGCGGCATCGCGGTGTCCCGGGTGGACGGTCCCGGCGCGATCGCCGAGGCGCACCGCAACGCGCACGCGTGCGACCCGGTCAGCGCGTTCGGCGGCGTGATCGCGGCGAACCGCGAGGTGACCGTGGAGATGGCCGAGCAGGTGGCGGAGATCTTCACCGAGGTCGTCATCGCGCCCTCCTACGCCGACGGCGCGGTGGACGTGCTGACGCGCAAGAAGAACGTGCGCATCCTGGTCGCGCCGGAGCCGGTGCGCGGCGGCGTGGAGACGCGCGCGGTGTCCGGCGGGTTGCTGGTGCAGACCTCGGACACCATCGAGGCCGAGGGCGACGACCCGGCCAAGTGGACGCTGGCGTGCGGCACGCCGCTGGACGAGGACGGCCTGGCCGACCTGGCGTTCGCGTGGCGGGCCTGCCGGGCGGTGAAGTCCAACGCCATCCTGCTCGCGTCCGGCGGTGCGACCGTCGGCGCGGGCATGGGCCAGGTCAACCGGGTCGACGCGGCCCGGCTGGCGGTGGCCCGCGCCGGTGACCGCGCGCGGGGCTCGGTGGCGGCGTCGGACGCGTTCTTCCCGTTCCCGGACGGGTTGGAGGTGCTGCTGGAGGCCGGTGTGCGCGCCGTCGTGCAGCCGGGTGGGTCGGTGCGCGACGCCGAGGTGATCGCGGCGGCCGAGGCGGCCGGGGTGACGGTGTACCTGACGGGCACGCGGCACTTCGCGCACTAGGGTTCGCCGGTCCGGGGGCTCCTCGCCGCGCGCGGGGAGCCCCCGGACCGTTCCCGGGCTACTCCGTCAGCTCCTCGGCCGTTCGGACGGCCACGGCCTCGGCGTCGGCGAGCGGGAAGGCCGAGTCGGTGAAGAAGCCCTTGTCGTGGCCCTGGTAGCGGATGTTCCACACCACCGTGCCCTTGCGGACCAGCAGGTTGACCTCGGTGAGGTCGGCGGGCGAGGACGGGATGACGATCATCGCCTCGTCGCCGACGTCGAGGGGCTTGGCCTGGTCGCCGGTGGCGTAGGAGGTGAGGCTCGCGTAGTTGCCGCGCGCCTGCTCGGCGTTGCGGTCCGGCTTGTCGGAGAACGTCGTGAAGTCGTAGACGAGGAAGCTGAGGCGGCGCGGGTCGCGGCCGTCCCTGCCCTTGGTCTGCTCCCAGGCGCAGTGCGCCTGCTTCATGCCCTTCCTGGCGTCGGTGGGCGCCTGGATGAGGCGGAAGCTGCTGACGTGCGCCTGCGACTTGAGGTCGTCGCTCAGCCGGCACTGGGCGATCGGGTCGGTGCCGGGGCCGCCGCCGGGTTCGTCGACGTAGGCGAGGTAGCGCGCACCGAGGACGCCGGCGGCGGCGAGCGCGATCACGGCGATGACGATGCCGGCGACGAGGCCGCCCCGCTTCTTGCGCCGCGGTGCGGGCTGCCGGAGCCCGGGGCCGCCGGGTGCCGGGCCGGTGTGCTGCGGCCAGTGCTGCGGGTACCGGGGCTGGTGTTGGTGCGGTTGCGGCGAGTTCACGGTTCCCCCCGTGGTGCGGTCGGTGCGCGCGGAGCAGTCTGCCGGCCACTCGATCGGGGACACGTCCGCCATTGACAGCGGGTGGCCGGTCCGCGATAAGATCATGCTGTCGTTCGAACACGTGTTCGACAGACAGGTCGCCGAACTTCCCACGGCGGTCCGCGCACAGGGGTGCGCGCGGATCAGTGGGAGGAGGGCGGGTGTCCAGGTCGGCAACGGCGACGCTGACCGCGCTCGGGGTAGGCGCGGCGAGCGAGCTGACCGCGGCACCGGCTCGGGCCCTGCCGGTTCGCGGGGAACTGGCAGGGCTCCTCCCGTGGGGTGGCCTGCGGCGGGGCAGCACGGTGTCGGTGCGAGGGTCGACGTCGTTGCTGCTCGCGCTGATGGCCGAGGCGACGGGTGAAGGATGCTGGGCGGCCGTGGTCGGCCTGCCGGGGTGTGGGGCACTCGCGGCGGCCGAGCTCGGCGTGGCCGTCCACCGGCTCGCCCTGGTCCCCCGACCTGGCCGGGACCAGGGCGAGGTCCAGAAGACGGTGGCCGCGCTGCTGGACGGGTTCGACCTCGTGGCGCTGGCCGGCCCGGTCTCGCCCGCGACGGCGCGCAAGCTCTCGTCCCGGGCGCGCCACCGCGAGTCGGTCCTGCTGCCGTTCGCGACCCCGTGGCCGGGCGCGGACGTGGAGCTGGAGGTCACCTCGGCGAGGTGGGCGGGCCTGGGAGCGGGCCACGGCCTGCTGACCACGCGGACCGCGACCGTCCGGGCGACGGGCCGGGGAGCCGCCGCCCGGCCGCGGCACACGACCCTGGCACTGCCCGGCCCGGCCGAAGCGCCGCGGAAGCGCCTGTTCCCCTTGACGACCGCCGAACTCGCGAGCCAACCGCTCCCGACCGCCACCGCCTCGGCCGGCCGCGTCGCCGACGCCCGGTTATCCACCGCACCCACCACCCGTTCACGGGCGGCCGATCTGCCGCCCGGCGCGCTCTCGGCGGCGGGTGACGCTCCGGGTGAAGGTGCGCCTGCCGAGCGCCCGCTGGTCGTGCTCTCCGATTCGCCAACCGGCGTCGGTGTCGTCCTGGTCGCGCTCGCTCCGGTCGCCGGTGCGCCTGCCGGGTGTTCCTTGGCCGGGTGTTCGCCGGCCGGGTGTTCGCCGGTCGGGTGTTCGCCGGTCGGGTGTTCGCCGGTCGGGTGTTCGCCGGTCGGGTGTTCGCCGGTCGGGTGTTCGCCGGTCGAGTGTTCGCCTGCCGGGTGTTCCCTGGTTGGGCGCGGGCCTGTCGGGAGTTGGCCTGTCGGGAGTGGACCTGTCGGGAGTGGACCTGTCGGGTGTGCCTCAGTCGGGTGGGCGGCGCCCGACCTGCCTGCCGCGGGGTCGTCGCGCTCGGCCGACCTGTCCGCCGGCGAGGTGCCCGTCGGTCCGGTGCCGCGGGTCGGCTCGGTCCCGCTCACCGCGAGGCGTTCCTGCGGCGTCGGCCGCCGATCGCGGCGTGCGGCGCTGTCGTCGCGGGGTGAGCCGTGCCCGTCCCGAATTCGATCGAAGAGGTGAATCCGCTGTACACGCTCGCCGTGTGGTGCCCGGACTGGCCGGTGGTGGCCGCTTCCGCCGAGGCGTCGTTGGCGCCGCACCTGCCTGCCGCCGTCGTCGCGGCGGGCGAGGTCGTCGCCTGTTCGGCGGTCGCGCGGGCGGAAGGGGTGCGGCGGGGGATGCGTCGGCGCGCGGCCCAGGCGCAGTGCCCGGAGTTGGCCGTCTTCGAGCACGACGAGGTGCGCGACGCGCGGTTCTTCGAGCCGGTCGCGGCGGCGGTGGAGGAGCTCGCGACGGGGATCGAGGTGGTGCGACCAGGGCTGGTGGTGGTCGCCGCCCAGGGCCCCGTCGGGTACTTCAAGTCCCCCGAGTCGGCCGCCGAACGCCTGGTCGACCACGTCGCGGTCCGCGCCGGCGTCGAGGCGCAGGTCGGGTTCGCCGACGGGCTGTTCGCGTCGACGCTGGCCGCGCACCGCGGGGTGGTCGTGCCGCCCGGTCGGGCCCGCGACTTCCTCGCGCCACTGGGCGTCCACGAACTCGACCAACCCGCCGAGCACCGGGCCGACCGAGCCGCGCTGGTCGACCTGCTGCGCCGCCTCGGCCTGCGCACGCTGGGCGCGTTCGCCGCCGTCCCCGAGCGGGACGTCGCCACCCGCTTCGGCCGTGCCGGGGTGATGGCGCACCGACTGGCCGCGGGTCTGGAGGAACGTCCGAGGTCACGCCGCCGCCCGCCGGCCGACCTGTCGGTCACCCGGGAGCTGGACCCGCCGGTCGACCGGGTCGACGCGGCCGCGTTCGCCGCCAAGGGCCTCGCCGAACACCTGCACGCCGGCCTCGCCGGCCGCGGCCTGGCGTGCACCCGGCTGGGCATCCGGGCCACCACCGAGAACGGCGAGGAGCTGCACCGCGTGTGGCGCTGCGCCGACCCGCTCATCCCGCAGGGCATCGCGGACCGGGTCCGGTGGCAGCTCGACGGCTGGCTCACCAGGGCCAACCTCGCCGGGGCCGACCTCACCAGGGCCGGTCTCACCGGGACCGGACCCACCGCCGGCATCCGGCAGCTCCACCTCGACCCCGAGGAGGTGGTCGACGCCACCGCGCTGCAACCGGGTCTGTGGCCGGGCGCGGGGCAGGACCAGGGCGAGGCGGCCGAACGCGCGGCGCGCGCGATGGTGCACGTCCAGGGCCTGCTCGGACCGGACGCCGTGCTCACGCCCGTGCTCGGCGGCGGGCGCGGACCGGTGGAGCGGGTGCGGCTGGTGCCGTGGGGCGACGAGCGCACCCCGGCGACGAACCCGGACCAGCCGTGGCCGGGACGACTGCCCGCGCCGTCGCCCGCGACCGTGTTCCCCGAACCGGAGCCGGTCGCGCTGCTGGACGAGTCGGGCGCGGACGTCGTGGTCACCGGCTACGCCGAGCTGGTCGTGCGACCGCACCGGATCGTGCACGGCGGGCGGGCGCGGCAGGTCGTGGCCTGGTCGGGGCCGTGGCCGGTGGACGAGCGCTGGTGGGACGCGGAGACCGCGCTGCGCGGTGCCCGACTGCAGGTGCTGGGAACCGCGGCGGACGGTGAGGAGCAGGCCTTCCTCCTGATCCGCTCGGGTGGCAAGTGGGCGGTGGAAGGGGTGTACGACTGATGAGCGGTGACTTCTTCGAGCAGGATCGCGATCGCCGTGGTCTGGCCGAGTGGTTGAACGCCCGGGCTGTCGAGGGCCCGGACGGGGACGCCTGGAGCGGTGGTCGCGCTGCGGGTGGCGGGCCTGAGAGAGACGAGGCTGCGGGTGGTGGCGCTGCGGGGAGCCGTGCTGTGGACGACCGCGCTGCGGATGACCGTGCCGCGGATGCCCGTGCTGCGGGTGATCAGACCGCGGGCGATCAAGCCGCGGATGCCCGTGCGGCGGGCGAACGGGCGGCGCGTGAGCGGCGTGATGCGGCCGATCGCGTCGGCGGGCCGGCGTACGTGGTGAGCTTCGGTTGGTTGCCGTCGTGGTTGCCCCCGGAGGAGCCGGCGTTGGCCATCCCGGTACCTCGGCGCCCGCAGGACGACCTGCCCCGCTGGCGCGAACCGCGCTGATGGGCTGGAACAACCCACCGGTCCGGTGGACCGAGCTGGAGCGCGCGCTGTCGGGGAAGCCCCCGGTACCCGACGGCGGCGACAGCCCGGCGTGGACGTACCGCCGCGACCGGTACGAGGCACCGCCCGACTTCACGGTCAAGGTGGACGACCTCGGCGCGACCCGCGCCCGCGTGCCGTACGTCGAGCTGCACTGCCACTCCAACTTCAGCTTCCTCGACGGCGCGAGCCACCCGGAGGAACTGGTGGAGGGCGCGCAGCAGCTCGGGCTGGACGGCCTGGCGCTGACCGACCACGACGGCATGTACGGCGTGGTGCGGTTCGCCGAGGCCGCCAAGGAACTCGGGGTGCGCACGGTGTTCGGCGCGGAACTGAGCCTCGGGCTGTCCGCGCCGCAGAACGGCGTGCCCGACCCCGAGGGCGAGCACCTGCTCCTGCTCGCCACCGACCGCGCCGGCTACCACGCGTTGTGCCGCACGATCACCACCGGCCAGCTCGCCGACGGCAGCGAGAAGGGCCGCCCGGTCTACCGGTTGGAGGAGGTGGTCGCCGACACCCGGGACGACTGCGTCGTGCTCACCGGCTGCCGCAAGGGCGCGGTGCGCCGGGCGTTGGCGCGGGAGGGACCGGAGGCGGCGTTCGCGCAGCTGCGCAGGCTCGTGGACCTGTACGGCGCGGACCGGGTGTTCGTCGAGCTGACCGACCACGGCTACCCCGAGGACGGCCCGCGCAACGACCTGCTGTGGGGCATGGCCCACGACCTGGGGCTGCCGGCCGTGGCGACGAACGCCGTGCACTACGCGGTGCCCGCCCGCGGCCGGTTGGCGGCGGCGATGGCGGCGGTGCGGGCCCGGCGCAGCCTGGACGAGCTGGCCGGGTGGCTGCCGCCCGGCCGCACGGCGTGCCTGCGGTCCGGCGAGGAGATGGCCCGCCGGTTCGCCCGGTTCCCCGGCGCGGTGCACCGCTCGGCCGTGCTCGGCCTGCAGTGCCAGTTCGACCTCAAGCTGATCGCGCCGCAACTGCCGCCGTTCGACGTGCCCGCCGGGCACGACGAGAACAGCTACCTGCGGCACCTCACCTACGAGGGCGCCGCCCGCCGCTACCGCTCCATCGGCGAGAACCCCAGGGCCTACCAGCAGGTCGAACACGAGCTGAAGATCATCGAGAAGTTGGACTTCCCCGGTTACTTCCTCGTCGTGCACGACATCGTCTCGTTCTGCCGGCGCAACGACATCCTCTGCCAGGGCCGCGGCTCGGCCGCGAACTCCGCGGTCTGCTACGCCCTCGGCATCACCAACGTCGACGCCGTCCGCTTCGACCTCCTCTTCGAACGATTCCTGGCACCGGCCCGCGACGGGCCTCCCGACATCGACCTCGACATCGAGTCCGACCGCCGCGAGGAGGTCATCCAGTACGTCTACCGCAAGTACGGACGACGCCACGCCGCCCAGGTCGCCAACGTCATCAGCTACCGCGGCCGGTCGGCGATCCGGGACGTCGCACGGGCTCTCGGCCACTCGGTCGGCCGGCAGGACGCGTGGAGCAAGCAGATCGACCGCTGGGGACCGCTGAGGTCCACGGTGGAGGAAGGCGGCATACCGCGCCCGGTGCTGGAGCTGGCCGCCGAGCTGGAGAACTTCCCGCGCCACCTCGGCATCCACTCCGGCGGCATGGTCATCTGCGACCGGCCGGTCAGCGAGGTGTGCCCGGTCGAGAAGGGCCGGATGACCGACCGCACGGTGTTGCAGTGGGACAAGGACGATTGCGCCTCCATCGGGTTGGTGAAGTTCGACCTGCTCGGCCTGGGCATGCTGTCGGCGTTGCACTACGCCATCGACCTGGTGCGCGAGCACGAGGGCGTCGAAGTCGACATCGGCAACCTCGACCTGAACGACGCGAACGTCTACGAGATGTTGCGGCGCGCCGACTCGGTGGGCGTGTTCCAGGTGGAGAGCCGCGCCCAGATGGCGACCCTGCCCCGGCTCAAGCCGCGGACGTTCTACGACCTGGTGGTGGAGGTGGCGCTGATCCGCCCCGGCCCGATCCAGGGCGGCTCGGTGCACCCCTACATCCGCCGCCGCAACGGCGAGGAGAAGTGGGACTACGACCACCCCCTGCTGGAGGGCGCGCTCAAGAAGACCCTCGGCGTGCCGCTGTTCCAGGAACAGCTCATGCAGATCGCCGTCGACGTGGCCGACTTCAGCCCCGCCGAGGCCGACGAACTGCGGCGCGCCATGGGCGCCAAGCGCTCCACTCACCGCATGGAACGCCTCCGTGAACGTTTCCACGAGGGAGCCAAGGCCAACGGCATCGGTCACGAGCTGTCCGGGAAGATCTACGCGAAGCTCTTGGCCTTCGCCAATTTCGGCTTCCCCGAGAGCCACGCGCTCAGCTTCGCGCACCTCGTGTTCGTCAGCGCCTGGTTCAAGCTCTACCACCCGGCCGCGTTCTGCGCGGCGTTGCTGCGTGCTCAGCCCATGGGCTTCTACTCCCCTCAATCGTTGGTCGCGGACGCCCGCCGCCACGGCGTGCGCGTGCTCGGTCCGGACGTGAACGCCGGCCTCGCCCACGCCACCCTGGAACTGGTGGACGGTGCCCAGGCCGTGCGCATCGGCCTGGGCGGCATCCGCACCATCGGTCGGCAGGTCGCCGAGGACGTCGTCGCGCAACGGGAGTCGGGCGGCCCGTTCCGCGACATGGCGGACTTCGGCGCGCGGGTCCGCCTGACCACGGCGCAGGTGGAAGCCATGGCCACGGCGGGCGCGTTCGGGTGCTTCGGGGTGGACCGGCGCGCCGCCCTGTGGTCGGCCGGTGCCGTGGCGAGGAACCGACCTGACCGCCTGCCCGGCACCGCTGTCGGCACCGAGGCACCCGCCCTGCCCGGGATGGACGACATCGAGCTGGCCGTCGCCGACGTCTGGGCGATGGGCCTGTCACCGGACAGCTTCCCGACCGAGTTCATCCGGGACCGCCTGACGGCGCTGGGGGCCCTGACCACCGCGGACCTGGCCGAGGTCCCCAACGGCACCAGGGTGTTGATCGGCGGCGCGGTGACCCACCGGCAACGACCCGGTACCGCGGGCGGGGTCACGTTCCTCAACATCGAGGACGAGACCGGGATGGTCAACGTCGTGTGCACCAAGGGCTTGTGGGCCCGCTATCGGAAGGTCGCCCGGACCAGCCCCGCCTTGCTGATCCGGGGGGTGGTGGAGTCGGCGGAAGGGGTGATCAGCGTTCGGGCGGAGCGGTTGCAGCGGTTGGACTTGCGCATTCCTTCGCGGTCGCGGGATTTCCGGTGATCGAGGTGTTGGTTTTGGGTTGAGGTCAGGTTGAGGTGGGTGGTTGCGTTCCGACTCCGACCAGCCTGAGGAACCCGAACCCGGTCAAGTCGGGGCTTGGTGGGCGGTTCCGGTTTTGCGATTGGCGGGTGGGTTCGCGAACTGTCGTGGGGTGGCGGGGACGGTGCAGTGGTGGACAGGTTGTGGGTGGTTAGGGGTCGGGTTTGGTGTAGGTGGTGAAGGTGACGCCCGTGTCGAAGGTTCTCGTGGTGGATTTCGTGAAGCGGGTGGTGGGGGAGTCGCCGGCAAAGAGGGGGATTCCCCTCCCGAGCACGATCGGGTGGGTTTTCAGGATCAGTTCGTCGATCTCCGGCAGGAGGGTGGCGGCCAGGCGGCCACCACCGCGCAGCCAGATCCCCAGACCCGGCTCTTCCTTCAGTTCGCGGACCTTCGGCAGCGGGTCGGCGATCACTTCGACGTCGGGTGGGGTGGTGGTCAGCCTGGTGGACACGACGTATTGGCGCAGGTGTGGGTAGGGGCTCGGCGGGCCGCCCGGGACTTGGTAGGTGGCGCGGCCCATCAGGACCGTGTCGAAGTCCTTGGTGGGGGTGTCGATGCCCATCGCCTCGCGGACCTGGGCGGGCAAGGTGTCGGGGTACTCCTCGACCACGGCGGTCATGTGGTCGCCTTCGAGGAGGAAGTCGCCGGAGCCGCCCTTCGGGTCGGCGATGAAGCCGTCGAGCGAGGTGGCGACGAAGTAGGTCAGGGTCCGCATTTCCTTCTCCTTCGGAGGTTGGGTGACCACTACGAATGTAGTACTATGGCTGTAGTGGTTGTCAAGGAGGGATCTTGTGCGTAACCCGAACAGGCGTGTCGCGCTCGTCAACGCGGCAATCGAGGTGCTCGCGCGCGAAGGGGCGCGAGGGCTGACGTTCCGGGCCGTCGACCAGGAGGCCGAGGTCCCCAACGGGACGGCTTCGAACTACTTCGCCAGTCGTGACGACCTGTTGCGGCAGGTCGGGGAGCACGTCCACGTGCGGTTGTCACCGGATGCGCGGAGGTTGGCCGAGGTGGCGGCCGGGCCGCCCGACCGGAGCGTCGCGGTGCGGCTGTTGCAGGAGCTGCTGGAACAACGCCTCCAGGTCGACCGCACGGGTTACCTGGCGCTGCTGGAACTCCGGCTGGAGGCGACGAGGCGGCCGGAGCTCCAGGCCGCGCTGACCAGGACGATCAGCGAGAGCCTGGAGCGGAACGTCCGGTTCCACCTGGACGCGGGGTTGCCGGGCGACCGCACGACGGCGGTGTCGCTCTACCTCGCCCTGAGCGGGCTCGTGGTGGAGCGGTTGACGTTGCCCGACGTGCTGCCCGAGGCCGAGGTGGCGGAGGTGATCAAGGCACTCGTCGAACGGGCGTAGTCAGCGGTCCAGGGGGCCGCCGATGATGGTCATTGCCACGAAGATCACGGCGACGCCCAGTCCTGAGTAGAGCATCGCGTCCACGCTGCGACCCCGGATGGCGATCAGGCCCGCCTGCTCGTCGGTCACCAGGACCCGCAGCAGCGCCGCGACGAGCAGGGCGAGGCCGATCAGCACCGCGCCCTGCCGCCAGTGGTACTGCACGATCCGGAGCAGGCCCAGACCGACGACCGCGAGCACCAGCGCGAACGGCAGGTGCTTGCCCGCCGCGGACCGCCAGCGCTGTTCCGGCAACAACTCCACCGCTTCCGCCTCAGGCCGTGCGCTCGGCTGCCTCGACCGTGTTGGTCAGCAGCATCGCAATGGTCATCGGACCCGCGCCACCCGGGATCGGCGCGAGGAAGCCCGCCACCTCCGCCACGGCCGGGTGAACGTCGCCCACCAGGCCGGCCTCGGTGCGGGTGATGCCGACGTCGACCACGGCGGCACCGGGCTTGACCATGTCCGCGGTGATCAGGCCGGGGCTGCCGGCGCCGGCGACCACGATGTCCGCCCGGCGCACCTCGGCGGCCAGGTCCTTCGTGCCCGTGTGGCACAGCGTGACGGTGGCGTTCTCGGACCGCCGGGTCAGCAGCAACCCGATCGGGCGGCCGACCGTCACGCCGCGGCCGACGACGGTGACGTTCGCGCCGGACAGCGGCACGTCGTAGCGGCGCAGCAGCTCCACCACGCCGCGCGGGGTGGCGGGCAGCGGGGCCTCGTCGCCCAGCACCAGCTTGCCCAGGTTGACGGGGTGCAGTCCGTCGCCGTCCTTGCGCGGGTCGATGCGCTCCAGGACGGGGTTCGGGTCGAGGTGCCCGGGCAGCGGCAGCTGCACGATGTACGCGGTGCACGCCGGGTCGGCGTTCAGCTCGTCGATGACCTCTTCGAGCTGTGCCTGCGTGGTGTTCGCGGGCAGGTCGCGGCGGATCGAGGTGATGCCGACCTTCTCGCACGCCAGGTGCTTGCCCCGGACGTACGAGTGCGAGCCCGGGTCGTCCCCGACCAGCACGGTCGCCAGCCCCGGCGCCACCCCCCGCTCGCGCAACGCGCCGACCCGCGCCCGCAGGTCTTCGAAGATCGCGTCCCGGGTGGCCCTGCCGTTGAGGATCGTCGCAGTCACGTGCCTCATCCTCTCATCACCGCCGGCCGGGCAGCGCGGCGACCACCACCGCGATCAGCGTCAACGCCGTGCCGACCAACGCGTACGCGGACACGTACCCACCTGCGGCGGGAGCGACGACGTCCACCAGCAGCGCGCCGACGAGCTGCCCCGCCACCTGGCACAGCCCGACCAGCAGCACGCCCAGCCACCGCACCGCCAGCACGGCCGAGCCGATGGTGCAGATCCCGAGCGCGCCACCGGCGTAGAACCACGGCTCCGCGGGCGCGGCGGTGGGCAACCCGCGCACGGCCACGTCGATCGCGCACACGACGAGCAGCACGGCGGTCCCGGTGCCGAAGTTGACCAACGTCGTCACGCGCGTGCTCCGCGCCGCCTCGCGCACCAGCCCGTTCACCGCCTGCTGCCAGCCCAGCCCGACCCCGGCGAGCGCGGGCAGCAGCGCGAGCCACAGCGCCGACGGGTCGCCCAGCTCGTCCCACACGGCCACCGCGACCGCCACCACGGCCAGCGCCGCGCCGGCCACCCGCGGCCCGGTCAGCGGCACCCGCCCGGCCGGGCCCAACCCCGCCCGGTCGACCGCGAGGCTGCTGACCGCCTGCGCCCCCACGGCCGCGACGGTGAACACCGCCACGCCCAGCGCCGCGATCGTCAACCCCTGCGTGGACACGAAGAACGCGCCGGACGCCCCGCCGACGCACTGCCACCAGCGGATCCGCCCGTCCCGCAACGACGAGCGGAGCCGACCCAGCGCGGCCCGCCCGGCGGCCGTCGTCGGCACCCCGAGCAGCAGCAGCGCGAACCCGCCGCCGAACGACACCAGCGCGGCCAGGAACCCGTCGCCGAACACGTGCCCCAGCTCGCCGTTCAACCGGCCCTGGACGGCCAGGAAGGCGCCGCCGACGAACGCGAGCAGCCCGCCGACCAGCCGCACCCGGCTACCCAACGGGCACCGCCGAACGCTCCCGCACCCGGCTCGCCAGCAACGCGCCGAGCAGCGCCACCGCCGTGCTCGCCCCGGCCGCCGCGGCGGGCCCGAAGTGGTCCAACAGCGTCCCCGCCACGGGCAGCGCCGACGCCGAGCCCGCCGTGGTGAACGTGCCCATCCAGCCGAACGCCTCGGCCTTGCGGTCGTCCGGCGCGAGCGCGCTGATCCGCTGGTTGTTGGCCGCGATGGCGGGCGCGATCGCCAACCCACCCACCCCCAGGACCGCGGCGACCAACCACACCGACGACGGGTCGAGCACCGGTGGCAGCACGAGCACCAGCGGCGCGACGCCCAGCGCGACCAACAGCATCCGCCGGCTGAACGACGCCCGCCCGGTGAACCCGCCCGCGACCAGCCCGCCGACCACCGAGCCGACGCCCCACACGGCGGTCAGCACCCCGGCCATCCCGGGCCGGCCGAGGTCGCGCGCCCAGGCGATGATCACCATGTCGATCGACACCAGCGACGCCACCAGGAACAGCGCCGTCACCAGGGCCAGCACCAGCGACCCGTCGCGCAGCAGCGTCCGCCCGCCGGGCGCGCCCTCCCGGGCCACCGGCCGGTCCAGGTCCGCCCGCCGCAGCGCCCGGCCGAAGCCGACCGCGCCCAGCACCGCCAGCGCCCCGCACAGCCACAGCGCCACCTGCGCGTTCCACACCGCCACCACGGTCGCCGCCAGCGCCGGCCCGACGATGTACATGACCTCCTGCATGGACGCCTCGACGGTGAACACCGCCTGCCCCGCGGCCAGCCGGGGGAACGCCGCCCGGCTCATCGCCGTCACCGGAGGCGTGGACAGGCCGGTCAGGAACGCCACCACCACCGCCAACGGCCAAGCACCACCGGGCAGCACCGCGGGCAGCACGCCCAGCGCCGCGATGCCCAGGCCGTAACCCGACGCCGTGACCAGCAGCAACCGCCCCGCCGGGCTCCGGTCCGCCGCACGTCCCCGCAGCGGACCCGCGACGCCCATGCCCAGCGTCAACGCCCCGCCGACCACGCCGGCGATCGCGTAGGACCCCGTCCACCCGGCTATCAGGAACGACACCGCCAAGGGCGTTCCCGGCAGGTGCACGCGGCCGACCATCGACCACAGCAGCAGCGAGGGCAGGTGGGGTATCGCGGCGAGTTCCCGGTACGGACGCAGCACGGTGTGACACTCTGCCCTCCCGAACCGACAACCCGGTGCCGAATATCCGCGGGAACCCGCGGGCCTCGGTTAGCGTCAGCACCTCTGGAGAGCGCTCACGAGGGGACCGCTGTGACCGATCCGACAGGACGACGGGCCGAGCTGGAGGCGCGCAACGCGGCCATGCGCGAGCAGGTCGACTCGCTCCTGGGCGAGTTGCGCAAGAAGACCGAGGAGCTGCGCGAGACGCAGGCGCGTGCCATGGCGATCACGGCCACCGCGGTGTCCAAGGACGGGGCCGTGCGCGCGACCGTCGACTCCGCCGGCGCGCTGACGTCCCTGGAGTTCTCCGCGAACGCCTTCGAGCGCACCACCCCCGACAAGCTGGCCCGGGTGGCGACCGAGACCGTGCGGCAGGCGGTCGCCAAGGCGCGGACCGAGCTGAACGACGTGCTGGCGCCCGCGCAGCAGGGCGCGAGCGTCGACCTGTCGGAGATGCTGCCCGGCGTGCCGTCCCTGGCCGATCTCATCCCCCAACCGCCCGTGGTGCCGCAGCCGTCGACGCAGCCGCGTCGGCCCGCGCCGCCCTCGGACGACGACGAAGGCGGCAGCATCATGGACAGGAGTGGCTGGTGAGCGGGTTCGATGTCAGCGTGTCCGGCCTGCGCCGGGGCGCGGGCCAGTTCGGTGCGGCGGGCGACTCGCTCGACGGCGTGCTGCAGGCGTTGAACTCGGCGCTGCAGGCCGAGGGGCAGTGCTGGGGCGGCGACGAGTCCGGCCAGGCGTTCGCCAAGCAGTACGTGCCCAATTCGCAGGCGACGTTGGAGGCTTTCGGCAACCTCGCCAAAGCCCTTGCCGACATCCGCACCGGCGTGCAGCAGACCGCCGATGCCTATGAGGGTTCCGACCAGGGCAACGCGACCGGGATCTCCCGGACTTACTGAGGGGCACTGCGGTGGGCATCGAGATCCCGAGCGAGGTCACCTGGCTCTTCCCGATCGTGGTCGGGCAGAGCTGGCCGGAGGGTGACGAGACGGCGTTGCGGCGGATGGCCGACGCCTACCGCACGGCCGCGCAGGGCGTGAAGTCGGTCATCGACGAGGGCAACAGCGCCGCGTCGACGGTGTACGCGAGCCAGACCGGCGAGGCCGTCAAGGCGTTCGAGGAGTACTGGAAGAAGTTCACCGACGGTGACGACTCCTACCTGCCGAAGCTGCAGAAGATCTGCGAGCAGTTGGCGGAGAGCTGCGACAACACCGCGCTGGAGGTGGAGTACACCAAGCTGTCGATCATCGCGTCGCTGATCGCGCTGGCGATCGAGATCGCCGCGCTGATCGCCGCGGCGTTCGGCACGTTCGGCGCGTCGACGGCGGGCATCCCGATCGCGCAGCAGGCGACGCGGATGATCGTGCAGTTCACGTTCCGGCAGTTGATCATCGCGATCCTCAAGGAGGTCGCGATCTCGGTCGGCATCGACGTGGCCATCCAGGCGGTGCAGGTCGCGCGCGGCGACCGCGAGTCGTGGGACTGGGGCAAGACGACCGAGGCGGCGGTCTCGGGCGCGGTGTCCGGCCTGGTCGGCGGTGTGTCGGGTGGCGTGAAGTTCCAGGGCGGCGGGCTGGCCGGGCAGGTGGCCGTCGGCGCGACCCGCGGCGCGGTCGAGGGCGCGGTGTCCACGGTGGGCACGGCCGCCGCGCTGGGGCAGGACATCTCCGCGCGGGACGTGCTGATGGGCGCGTCGGCCGGTGCGGTGTCCGGCGGGATCGGTGGCGCGAAGGAGGGGATCTCCGTCGAGCCGCCGCGGGTGAACGCCGGTGGGCCGGACGGCGGTCCGCCGACCCTCGGGCCGACGCCGGGTGGCGTTCCGGGTACCGGTGGTCCGGCCGGTGCGGCAGGTCCGGCCGGTGGGGGTGCGCCGGCGGGTCCCGCGGTGAGCCGTGAGGGGTTGAACCGGCAGCCGGGGGCGACGGGGACGACGACGGCGGCTTCGGTGGCCGCGCCTCCCGCGCCCGGGCCGGGTGTGAGCGCGCCGCCCTCGGTCGGTGGTGGTGGCGGGGACTCGTCGCCGGGTGGGTCTTCGGCTCCTTCGGCCCTGGGCGGTGTTCCCGGTGGGCGCTCGCTGCCGACGTCGCCGGGTGGCGGTGGGACCACGTCGTCGATCGGCAGTCGGCTGGGGACCGGTGGGCCCGCTCCGGCCGGTGCGCCCGGTGGTGCGCCCGGTGGTGCGGCGCACCCGGCCGCGGGTGGTTCCGGTGGGCGGGTGCCCGCCGGCGGTCTTCCCGGTGCTGCTCCCAGTGGTGCTCCCAGCGGGTTGAGCACGGCCGGGGGTGCGACGCCTGCCGGTGGGCCGGGTGTCCGGTCGGGCGGTGTGCCGGGGGCGACTTCGTTCAGCGGGGGCGCGGCCGGTGGCTCGACGCACGGCGGCTCGACCACGGGTGGTGCGACGCCGCACGGGACCACGTCGGGTGGCTCGACGCCTGGCGGTGCTACGCCGCATGGTTCGACGCCGCATGGGGCGACTCCGGCTGGCTCCACGCCTAATGGTTCGACGCCGCATGGGGCGACGCCGCATGGGGCGACGCCCGGTGGGCCTGTCCCGGGTGGGACTCCGCACGGTGGTTCGACGCCTGGGGGTTCGACGCCTGGTGGGTCGGTGCCTGGCGGTACTGCTCCGGGCGGGTCTTCGCCCGGTGGGGTGCACGGTGGTGGGGTTCCCGGTGGGGCGACCGCGGGCTCGGCGCACGCCGGGTCCACGCCCGGTGCTGTGACCACCGGTGGTGCCGTGCCCAGTGGGACCGCTCACGGTGGGACCACTCCTGGTGGGAGCGCTCCTGGCGGGTCCACGCCCGGTGGGTCGGCGCTCGGTGTGCCTGCGCACGCCGGTTCGACGCCCGCCGGCTCGACGCCCGGTGGTGCCGTGCCCGGTGGTTCGACGCCGGGTGGGGCCGTCCCGGGTGGTGCCGTGCCCGCCGGTTCGACGCCGGGTGGGGCTGTGTCCGGCGGGGCTGTGCCCGGCGGGGCAGGGCATGCCGCGGTGCCCGGTGGTGCCGTGCCCGCCGGTTCGACGCCGGGTGGTGCGGTGCCTGGTGGGCACGTGACCGGTGGGCCGGCGGCCGGTGGGGCTGTGCCCGGCGGCGGTGCTGTGCCCGGTGCGGCGCACGGTTCGCCGGTCGGTGGCACGCCCAACGGGCCGGTGGCCGGTGGGGCGATGCCGGCCGGGGCTCCGATGGGTGGCGCCCCGATGGGCGGCACCGGTGGTACCGGTGGCGGGCGTGGGCCTGTCGCGCCCGCTCAGGGGTTCACCCCGGAACCCGCACCCGCCGGCCGCGAGGGCACCCGCGGGCACGACGCGGTCAGTGCCAGCTCCCTGACCGGGATGCCGGTGCAGCCCGTGCCGGCGACCGGTCCCATCTCGATGCCCGAGCAGCGCGGTCCCGTTTCCGCGCCGCCGCAGACGCCCATGTCCGCGCCGCACCCCGGTGGGTTCGGGCCCCAGCCCGGTGGCTTCGGGCCCCAGCCCGGCGGGTTCGGCCCGCAGCCCGGAGCGCCCGCGGGTCCGCCCGCCGCGGGTCCGCCCGCCGCCGGTCCGGCCACCACGCCCGTCCGACCGGAGGCGTCGGCACCCACGCGCGCCCCGGAACCGGTCGCGCGGCCGGCCGCGCCGGCACCCGCGGCACCGGTCCGCACCGACGGCCCCGCGCCCGCCGCACGTGGCGGTGACGGGCCGACGCCCGGTGACGGTCCTTCCCACCCCGGTGGCACCCCGGCGCACGACGGTCCCGGGCCCGACGCCACGCCGACCCCGGACAGCACCCCGCCGGTCGACCTGGTCGGCGAGCCCGGTGACGCGCACACGCCCGCGTCCAGCCACGAGTGGCCCGCCGACACCACCCCCGACGTCAACACCCCCGACGCCAACACCCCCGACACCACCGCGACCGCCCCCGGCACCACGACCGGCACGGACCCGGGCACCGGCACCGCGACGGGCACCGACCCCTTCCCCCACAAGAACGTCTGGAACCAGCCGGCGGGTGTCGTCCCGGGCTTCTCCCACGACGGCCCGTACGTCTCCGTCCACGACAGCACCGGCCCCACCGACCAGGCCGTCGGCACGTACGACCAGCGCGCCGCCGCCCTCATCGAGCCGACCTACCAGCCCTACGGCCCCTACGGCGACTACCAGTCCTTCCGCGACGCCCACTCCAAGCCCGACGGCAGCATCGACTGGCCGCCGAACCAGGGCGCGGACGGCCCGCGGGTCGTCGTGGAGCTGCCCGCGGGCACCGTGCTGGACCGGTTCGGCAGCCCCAACGGCGACTTCCTCTCCCCGCTGCGCCCGGACGGCCAGGCGTACGGGTTCGGCGAGCGCGCGATCATGCCGGACAGCCTCGGCAAGGGCTACCACGTCTACGTCCTGGACGCGCCGCTCACCGTGGAGCTGGCCCAGGTCGCGCCCGCGTTCGACCAGAACGGCGGCGCGCGGCAGCTCCAGCCCGTCCTCGA
Source organism: Actinosynnema sp. NPDC053489 (assembly GCF_044544865.1). Lineage (NCBI taxonomy): Bacteria > Bacillati > Actinomycetota > Actinomycetes > Pseudonocardiales > Pseudonocardiaceae > Actinosynnema > Actinosynnema sp. NPDC053489. Next base: position 451,518 of record NZ_JBITXT010000003.1, read on the forward strand.
CGCGAACCTCGCGGACCCGAACACGGACAGGATGAGCGTCCAGCGCCTGATCGACCTGGGCGTCCTGCACGAGGTGGACGTGCCGCCCGCCGACGGCCGCGTGCTGGCCCCGGACTTCGGCACGTTCGACGCCGACGGCAACGTCCGCACGCCCGACCCGGTCTCGGTCGCCGACGCGCGGGACGGCGCGTTCGACGGTCACACCCCGTCCGACGCGCCGGCGAACCTGACGCCCAACCCCGACCTGGGCCCGGTCGCGCACAACGGCCCCATCCCGATCGGCGAGGTGTCGCAGCGCGTCGACCAGGCGATCCGCAACAGCCAGGTCACCGACGCGGGCGTGGCGCTGCACACCGAGAGCACCCTGCGGGACCTGTCCAGCCGCATCCCGGCCAACGCCGACCACGCCGTCCTCGACATCCACACCGACGGCGACGGCGTCCGCATCGGCGACACGCACTACACCCGCGCCGAGCTGGTACAGCTGATCAACAACCACCCGGACCTCGCCGGCAGGCCGATCATGCTGGTCGGCTGCGACGCGGGCGCGGGCGGCGAGAACAGCCTGGCCGCGCACGTCGCCCGCGAGACCGGCCAGCGGGTCATCGCGCCGGACAGCCTCGCCTGGTCCGACCGCGACGGCAACGTCTACAGCAGCTCGCCCAACGAGTCCGGCACGGGCCCCAAGCTCCCGCCGGACGGCGGCTGGCACGCGTTCGAGCCCGACGGCACGCACGCGCCGACCGGTGAGAACGGCATGCCGCCCGGCCACGAGCCCCGCGGCGACCTCGCCGGCGACGGCCAGGAGCACCGCGGCCGGCTCGACATCGAGCCGCAGGTCCAGCAGCCGTGGACGGCACCGGAGACCCGGCACGAGCAGCAGGTCCGGCTGCGCGACGACCAGTCGTTCTTCCAGGGCCAGGACCTGCCGAGGGACACCCGGATCACGGTCCTGGGCGAGAACGGCGAACCCCGCACCGTGGTGCACGTCGACGCCGACGGCAGGGTGTTCGTCGACGCCGTCGCGCCCAACACCCGCCACGGCGACAACCCCGAGGTCAAGCACCCCGCGCCGAACGCGCACTACCGCGTGGAGCTGGGCCACCGGCACGACGTCTTCGTCGCCAACGCCGACGGCACCCGCCAGACCGCGCAGGACACCCTCAAGATCGGGGACCGGGTCGTCCCGATCGAGCGCGCGGTCATGATCGAGCCGATCCCCGAGCCCGCGAACGGCCGCCTCGTGGTGGACCGCGACCACCCGCTCGCGCCGAGGCCGGACGAGGCGTTCACCGCCCGCACCGACCTCCCGCCGAACACGCGGATGGAGGTCCACGACACCGACGGCACGTACCGCGGCACGGTGCAGACCGACGCCGACGGCAAGCCGAGGTGGGTCGCCGCGCCGGACTACCTGTCCACCGACGTGCGCAACCCCGAGGTGCAGCACACCTCGCAGGGCACGAACTACAACATCGACCGCGGACCCCTGCACCAGGAGTTCACGACCAACGCCGACGGCCACCCGCAGGACGCGGTCGAGCGCACCGAGCCCGTGACGTCCAGGCAGACGCCGGTCGCCGACCTCGGGCAGGGCGAGCCGTTCAGCAGGCCCGGCCAGGTGCACGACCCCAACACCGAGTACGTGGTCAGCGACGAGCACGGCCAGCGCCGCGGCCGGTTCCTCACCGACGACGCCGGCCACGTGGTGTTCGAGGACACGTACTCCGGCCAGCGCAGCCGGGTCAACACCGAGATCACCCGGGCACCGGAGGGCGCGCACGTCACGTCGGACGGCTTCTACGGCCTGGGCAAGGCCGAGCACCCGGCGCGGACCTGGCCCGCGCCCGCCAACGGCGAGGTCGAGCTGGCCATGCGCCGCACCAAGGTCGGCGACGGCTACGTGTACTCGGTGGAGGTCGTCAGCGGCGACACCAGCGGGTGGACGCCGGAGCAGCGGGCCGCGGTCACCAGGCCGTTCTCCAACGCCGACCCGTTCGCCGCCCGCGCCGACCTGCCGCCGGGCACCCGGTTCGTGCTGGACGACCACAAGGGGCAGGGCTACGGCACGTTCCAGACGGGCCCGGACGGCACGACCTCGCACCTGCACACGTTCCGGCCGTTCAGCCCGGACCTGAACAACCCGCTGCCCAACGCCGTGCTGGTCGCGGACAACGACGCGTGGCGCGGTCGCACGAACGGCGACGGCGAGACGGTCGCGACGACCGGCCGGCCGGACCTGTCCTCCGGTGGCGCGATCCGCCGTGACAGCAGCGCGCAGATCGAGGTCGGCAACCACGGCGAGGTCGACTCGAACGGCAAGAAGCTGTCCGACGGCGGCCACCACCAGGGCAACGAGACCGGCGGCCCCGGCGAGGCGGCCAACCAGTCGAGCCAGCAGCGCGACCAGAACCAGGGCAACGAGCGCCCCGCGTTCGTGACCGCCGAGACGTGGCACCGGATGGAGCGCGACCGCGCGAAGTTCCTGAAGGACGGCGGTACGGTCGAGATGATCGACACGTTCGCCCTGCGCGACCCGCTGCAACGCCACCCCCACACCTACCAGACGCGGTGGCGTGTGACGCTCGCCGACGGCACGACCGAGATCTACGTCAGGAGCTACCCGAATGAGCACAACGCAGCCCTCTGGCCGGCCGACTTCTGAGCAGCGCCACGACGAGCTGCTCCAGCAGATCGGCGGCATGCTGCTGGACGCTGCTCCGGACGGCTTCCGGCGGATCGACGTGCTGGTGCGGATGACCGTGGCGGTGCAGGACGTGGCGCTGAAGGTGTACCTGCCCGACGGCGGCACGCCCGACGTGCTGCCGCCGGACGGCCTGGTGCCCGCGTTCCAGGAGATGCGGCAGGTGCTGTACCAGCCCGGTCGGGGCACCTGGTTCTCGGCGCGGTGCGTGGTCAACGCGCCGGTCCGGATCGACATCACCTACAACTTCGACCACGACCCGCGGTTCGAGCCGCCCGTGCCCGCCGAGGACTTCGCCCGCGACCTCCAGGTCTTCCCCCGCGACGAGGCGTTCGTCCCCGACTGGCTGCGGTCCCGGCTGGTCGAGGCGAGCGCCGGCCCGAAGGACACCCGCACCGAGGAGCAGAACGCATGACCGCGCCGCAGCTGGACGTCGAGGACCAGAACGCGATCCTCGGCTCCGTCACCACCCTGCTGGTGCAGCGCCTGCCGGGCGACTGGGAGCAGTTGTGGGTCGACTTCCGCATGGTCGGCGGGTATCTGGAGACGCAGGTGTCCGGGCTGACCATGTACGGCTCGTCGTTCGACTGGGAGCTGCCGGCGGAGGCGCTGCCGTTCTTCGCGCAGCTGCGCGACGGCATGGCGCGGCCGGGCCGCGGCACGTGGTTCACGCTGAAGTTCCACCTCGTGCACCCGGACACGTACTCGGCGGAGTTCGACCGGGACGCCGAGCCGGACTGGACCCAGCCGCCCCCGGCGGAGCACTACGCGCGGGAGCTGGAGCTCTACCCGCGTGACGAGGACGCCGTCCCGGCGTGGCTGCGGGAGCGGGCGGGCCTGCGGGAGGGCGCGGAAGCCGCGCCCGGCGCCGTCGTGATCGCCGCGCCGCTGTTCGACGGCCCGGCGCCGACGGTGACCGACCGGCCCGCCGTGCACCCGCAGGAGCTGGACGACGTGCTGGCCTACCTGGAGAACGCGCCGGTCGTGCTGGCCGCGCGCTCCTACGGCACCGACGCCTTCAAGCCGGACGCCACGCCGTCCGTGCCGCTGTCCTTCCACACCGACGGCACCTGGGTGTGGCCCGGCGGGGTGGCCTACTACCTGCGCCACCACCACGTGCCGCCGGTGCCGCAGCTCGTGCAGCACATCCGGGACAACGGCTACGCCGTGCCGCCGGTGGCGCCCGAGGCGGAGCAGGCGGCCTCCGCCGTCGCCACCGGGCAGGCCGAGGGCGCGCCACTGCCCGAGCACCGGCCCCGCGTGATCACCGAGGCCGACCAGCGCGCCCTGGAGCACCTCGGGCAGCGGCTGCGGCACTTCGGGGTCCCCGAGTCCGAGTACGGGATCGTGGAGCCGAAGCCGGACGCGTTCGTCGTCGAACCGGCCCCCGGGCCGTCCGGCTGGCAGGTCCAGTTCTGGGACGCCAGCCGCGGCCCGCACGGCCACCCGCGCGTGTACGAGCACGCCGTGGACGCGGCGAAGGTGCTGCTGGCCGAGCTGCTGTGGAACGCGGACCTGGACCGGACGCCGCCGGCGGCCGACACGGGCGCGCTGGTGCTGCCGGTGGCGGACATCCAGCCGCTGCCCGACGAGCCGCCGCTGTCGCTGTTCCGGGACCGGGAGAACCTGGTCGTCCCCGCCGGGGTCGAGCTGGACCGGTTCGGCGCGGAGACGGGCAACCTCGTCTACGCGGCCGGGACGATGTTCGGCCACCGGTCGCTGCCACCGGATTGGCTGAACCGCCGCTACCACGTGTACCGGGTGCAGAAACCGGTGCCCGCGCTGAGGGGTGTGGCGGTGCCGTGGTTCGGGCAGCCGGGCGGTGGCACGGGCTACTTCCTGGCGCGCTCGGTGGGCGACCTGCTGGCCGACGGGAGCCTCGTCGAGGTGCCCGCGGCGTCGGTCGGGCAACCGCAACCGGGCGTCTAGGCACGGTCGCGCGGCGTCATTACTCCGTTCGGCTCAGCGGGGTCCCGTGCGGGCACGGGGAGTCGCGGGGGAAGATGATGCACGTGTCCGAGCTGAAGCCGCTGAACCCGACCGAGCAGGATGCGCTGGTCAAGCAGATCGGCCTGACGCTGATGCGGGCCGCGCCGGAGGAGTGGCGGCACGTGACCGCGGAGTACCGCGCGACCGGCCGGTACTTCGAGCTGGCCGCGGAGGCGCGCACCGCCGACGGAGGGGTGCGCGCCTGGTCGCCGCCGCAGGAGGTGGCCGGGCTGTTCTCGCGGTTGCGCGCGGGCATGTACCGCGACGGTCGTGGGAGCTGGTCGAACGCCCGGTACCAGCTCGACCACCCGTCGAGCTACAACCTGGACTTCGACCGCGCCGAGCCGAACTGGACGACGCCACCGCCCCCGCAGGCGTACCTGGACGAGATGCGGTTCTTCCCGCGCACGGACGAGAACGTGCCGGACTGGCTGCGCCGCCGCCTCCAGCAGGTCCCCCCGCCGCCACCGCCGGTCGACCCGCCCCAGCCGCCGCGGGCGTTCCGCACGGCCCGCGTGTTCGACGGCGCGGGCCCGGGCGGTCGGCCGTCGGTGAACCGGCCGCCGGTCGCCGAGGCCGACCACGACCTGCTGCTGAGCTACCTGGACCGCGCGCCGGTCGCGGTGATCGGCCGCGGGTTCGACGCCGACGTGCTCAACCCGGACGCGCCGGCCGTGGTGCCGGTGGCGTTCCAGACCGACGGGCACTGGATCTGGCCCGCCGCCGTCGGCTACTACCTGCGCGCCTACGGCGTGCCGCCGGAGCCGGAGCTGGTGGAGCGGGCCAAGGCGCAGGACTTCGTGCTGCCCGAGGTGACCGAGGAGGCGCGGGTCGCCGCCGCGGCGAACCTGGGCGCGCCCGCCGCGCCGCAGGGCACCGCGCTGCCGGCGGCCGCCCTGCCGCCGACGCCGGCCGAGCCGTCCGCCGAGGTGGGCGCGACCGTGGTGGCACCGCTGCCCGGTCCGGTGGCCGACGACGAGCCGCGCCCGGCCCGGGAGGCCGGTGGTCCCGCGGGTGTCGAGCGGACCCCGGGCGTCGGCGACGTGCGGCCGAACGTGATCGAGTACGCGCAGGAGGGCCCGCCGTACCGGGTGCGGTTCGAGGAGGACGGCCCGGTCATCGACGAGCGGTACCGGCGCGAGTCGTACGTGGAGGGCATGGACCTGTTCGCGCCCGCCGCCTACGAGCGGGAGCTGAACGACACCCAGACCTGGAACCCGTTCGCCGACGAGGAGCCGGAGGACAAGCCCGCCGAGGCCGGGCCGACCGGGGCCGAGCGCGCTCACGGCGAGCACCCCCACGGCGAGCAGCACCATCACGAGCAGCACCACGATGAGCACCACGGCGGCGAGCAGTCCGCAGACGACGAGCACCGCGACGAGCACCTCCACGACGACCAGCTCCACGACGACCAGCACCGGGACGAGCAGCACCACGAGCCGCCGCACGAGCTGCCGGCCGAACCCGAGGCGGTACCGACCGCGGAGCGGTCCCCGGACACCGGCTCGCGGCACCCCGCCGACGAGGCCGAGGTCACCGCGGAGTTCGAGGTCGACCAGGCCCGCCTCTACCCGCCCGGCCGCGGCGACGAGCCGTTCGACGGGCACGAGGACGCGCGGTTCCGCGACCACGCCGAGCAGTCGTACGCGGAGCCGGACGAGCCGCTGTTCGCCGACCGGGCCCACGACGACGAGCCCGAGCACCGGTTCGCCGACCACGCCGACCACGACGCCGGCGACCACCGCGACGACCGTGACCACCGCGACGAGCACGACACCCGCGACGAGCACGACGACCGCGAGGCGCACGACGAGCACGACGAGCACGCGGCCGACCGGGCGCAGTTCGCGGAGCAGGTGCCGCCGCCCTTCGCCGACCAGGCCACGCAGTTCGCCGAGGCCGTGCGGCCGTTCGACGACGTGAGCCCGGCCGCACCGCCGGCCCCGCCCCTGACGCCGCCCGCGCCGCCGAAGCCGGTCGAGCCGCGCCAGGTCACGCCGGAGGAGGAGCGCGAGCTGTCCGGCGTCCGCCGCGCACTGGACGAGCTGGACGTGCCGCCCGCCGCCTACCGGTTCGGCGAGCCCGCCGACCGCACGTGGCTGCTGCGCACCGAGGGCCCGGACTGGGAGGTGTCGTGGTTCGACCGCGGCCCGACCAACCCGGTGCGCTTCGACCGCCTCGACGAGGCCGCCGCGTACCTGGTGGGCAAGCTGGTGCTGACCAACCGGCGGGTGCCGCGCCCCGCGCCGCTGCCGCCACCGCCCCCGCCGCAGCGGCCCCGACCGCCGATGAACAACGGGTTCCGCGACGAGCCGCCGCGCCGTCCCGCCCCGCCGCCGCGGCCGGTCGAACCGCCCGTCGCCGCGCAGCCGTCGGGTGTCGCCACGTCCGCGCAGGAGCCCAAGCCCCAGCGCACGTGGCCGATCAACCCGGTGAACGGCGAGCCGCCGCTCACCCTGTTCCGGCACAAGAAGATGGTCGAGCTGCCGCCGGGAGTGGAGCTGGACCGCTTCGGCGAGGGCGAGGGCAACCTGGTCTACGCCGCCGGCACGCCGTTCCCGCAGCGCTCGCTGGTGCCGTCGTGGATCAACCGGCCCTACCACGTGTACCGGCTGCGTCGCCCGATCGAGGTGCTGACCGGGGTGGCGGTGCCGTGGTTCGAGCAGCCGGGTGGCGGCACCGCCTACCTGATGCCGAAGACGATCGACGAGCTGGTCGCCGACGGCGTGCTGGTCGAGGTCGCGGGCCAGGAGCCCCCGGGCCACTAGCCGACGCGCAGCCCGTGCGCCGCGGCGAACGCGACGGCCGTGTCCAGGTCCACCCGTGCCCCGCGCAGGGTGGCCTGGGCCAGCCCGTCCGCGTCCAGCCGCGCGCCGCGCAGGTCCGCGCCCTCCAGCCGGCACCCGCGCAGCCGCGCGCCGGTGAGGTCCGCGTCACGCAGGTCCGCCGCGCGCAGGTCGGCGTCCTCGAGGTTCGCCTCGCGCAGCCGCAGGCCGCGCAGGGACGCCTTGGGCAGCACGGCGCCGGACAGCCCGGCGAGCGTGAGATCCGTCTCGGTCAGCGCGATCGGCCGCATCGCGCAGTCCGCGAACACCGAGCCGAGCCACGAGCACGACGTGAACTCCGCCGAGGCGAGCACGGCCCGCTCGAACCGGCACGAGCGGAACGCGGTGGCCCGGTGCGCCGACTCGCCCAGGTCGGTGCGGTCGAACCGGCAGTCGGTGAACGTGCAGTTGGCCGTCTCCAGGCCGCGCAGGTCGGCCTCGGTGAAGTCGCACCGGACGAACGACCGCCCCTCCCACTTCTGCCCGTACATGACCGCGTCGGAGTAGTCCTCGCCGATGATGTCCACTGTCACACCTTGTCATCGTTGCCCAGTTGGTAACCTCCGACCTGCCGGGCAACCCGCCCGGTGCGCGGTCCCGGAGTAGAGACCGCCGCTGACAGGTCGTCAGCCTGCCTAGTGGTCGTGCCCGAGGACTGAAGCCACAACATTCGGGAAGGCACATGACCCGCACGCCCGTGAACGTCACCGTCACCGGTGCGGCCGGCCAGATCGGCTACGCACTGCTGTTCCGCATCGCCTCCGGCCACCTCCTCGGCCCCGACGTCCCGGTGCGCCTGCGCCTGCTGGAGATCCCGCAGGCCGTCAAGGCCGCCGAGGGCACCGCGATGGAGCTGGACGACTGCGCGTTCCCCCTGCTGTCCGGCATCGACATCACCGACGACGCCAAGACCGCGTTCGACGGCGTCAACGTGGCCCTGCTGGTCGGCGCCCGCCCGCGCACGAAGGGCATGGAGCGCGGCGACCTGCTGGAGGCCAACGGCGGCATCTTCAAGCCGCAGGGCGAGGCGATCAACGCGGGCGCGGCCGAGGACGTGCGCGTGCTGGTCGTCGGCAACCCGGCCAACACCAACGCCCTGATCGCCCAGCGGCACGCGCCCGACGTGCCCGCCGAGCGGTTCACGGCGATGACCCGCCTGGACCACAACCGGGCGCTGTCGCAGCTGGCCAAGAAGCTCGGGGTGTCGGTCACCGACATCAAGAAGCTGACCATCTGGGGCAACCACTCGGCCACCCAGTACCCCGACCTGTTCCACGCCGAGGTCCAGGGCCGGAACGCCGCCGAGGTCGTGAACGACCAGTCGTGGCTCGAGAACGACTTCATCCCGACCGTCGCCAAGCGCGGCGCGGCGATCATCGAAGCGCGGGGCGCGTCCTCGGCGGCGTCGGCGGCGAACGCGGCCATCGACCACGTGCACGACTGGGTCAACGGCACGGCCGAGGGCGACTGGGTGTCCATGGCGGTCCCGTCGGACGGCTCCTACGGCGTGCCGGAGGGCCTGATCTCGTCGTTCCCGGTGACGGTGACCGACGGTCGGTACTCGATCGTGCAGGGCCTGGAGATCGACGACTTCTCCCGCGCCCGCATCGACGCCTCCGTGGCCGAGCTGGTCGAGGAGCGCGACGCGGTCAAGGCGCTCGGCCTGATCTGAGCCCCGTCCGAGTCGTTCACCACGGGAGGGCCGCCGCCGGTGGCCCTCCCGTGGCATGTTGTGCGCATGGACTCCTGGCCCGTGCCCGCCCCGAACCTGCCCTCCGACGTGCACCCGGCGCTCGCCGCCACCGCGATCGCCGCGTCCGCCGCCTTCGACCGGGCCCGGCGCGAGTTCACCCGCGCCCAGCTGCGCGAGGAGATCGCCGATGGCGCGGACGGCACGCCGACCATGCGCGTGGACGCGATCGTGGAGGCGGCGATCGCCGAGGCCGCCGCGGCGGCGGGCGCGAACCTGCTGTCGGAGGAGGCCGGGTTCCTCGACAACGGCTCGGCGGCCACGCTCGTGGTCGACCCGGTGGACGGCTCGGCGAACGCCGCGATGGGCGTGCCGCTCTCGTGCTTCGCCGGCGCGCTGGTGCTCGACGACCAGCCCGTCGAGGCCCTCACCGTCTGGTTCGACACCGGGCGCGCCTGGTCGGCGCACGCGGGCAGGCCGACGCCCTACCGCACGACCGGCCGCACCCGGTTGGCCGGCGCGTCGATCTGCATGATGCGGCCCAAGCGCGGGACCGAGGACGCCTGGCTGCGCGTGGCCAACCAGGTCGAGCGGGTCCGCATCCTGTCCACCACGTGCCTGGAGGCGGTCCTGGTGGCGGAGGGCGCGGTGGACGCGTTCGCCGACCCGGGCTCGGACACCCACCGCCTGATGGACCTGATCGCCGCGCTCGTCACCGTCCCGGCCGCCGGGGGAGCGCTGCTGGACGTGCGCGGCCGCCCGCTCACGTTCGACCTCGACCTGTCCCGGCGCTGGTCGGGCATCGCCGCCGCCACCCCGGCCCTGGCCGACGAGCTGATCGCCACCGTCCTGGGCTGAGGGTCCCGTGCTGAGGGTCCCGTGCTGGTAGTCCTCGGCTGGGAGTCCTGGGCTGAGACCGCTCCCAGGCGGCCGTGGCGCGCAAGGGCGATGTCGGCCGGGCGGTCTCTCAACCGCCCGGTCGAGTGACGGTCTCGACCGCCGCTCCACCACCCGATCGGGCGCCCGCCGCCGCGGCCGGGTCGTCCACACCGGACGCCCGGTTCGCGGCGTGCCGCCCGCCGCGCGTTACCGCGCCGAGGTCGAGTCCTTGATCCTGGGTGATTCCGAGGCCCGCGGTTCGACGAGGCTGTCGGGACCGGGGTAGACCAGCCCCTCGTGGCCGTCGTTGAAGCGGACCCGGTACGGGGGCGCACCCTCCGGGCCGCGCACCTCGAGGATCTCGCCGACCGCCTCGTCGAGACCCACCGCGCGGCTGTGGATGTGCAACCGGTCGCCTACTGTCGCGTGCATCTGCAACACCTCCGGTGCGTCACAGCGTAGGACTGTTCCGAAGGTACCGACAGCCCGGCATTTCCGCTCAGGCGCAGGCGTTGGACAGCTTCGCCACCTGGTCCAGCTTCTCCTGCGACCAGCTCGCGATGTTGGCCGGGTTGAGGTCCTCCACCGTCACCTTGCCCATGGTGTCGGAAACGCCGTTGATGGCGTCCCTCAGCGTGGCGTCGCCCGCCTTCGCGGCGAGGCCCTCCAGCTCCTTCGCCTTCTGCTGCGTCTCCTCCAGCGCCTTCTGCGGGTCGGTGGCGTCCGGCGTGAAACCGGCCAGCTTCAACGCGTCGATGCACAGCTGCGCCTTGTCCGCGGCCTGGCCGACTTGGTTGGCCGTGTCCGACGCCTGCTGCACGGCCTCGCAGCCGGACACGGCGGCGGCGAGCCCCATCGCCAGCAGGAAGGTGGCTACCGGACGACCTGCGCGCATGAGGTGCTCCCGTTTGTCGGTTGACCGTTTCGTCCGACTCTACCGACGCGCGTACAGCCGACGCACCACGTCGTCGATTTCCGGTTCCACGACCACCAGGTCGTGCACCCGCGCCCGGCCGGCCACCGCGGAGATCAGCGCCGCGGCCGTGGTGTCGGCGCGGCGGAACGTGAGGTGGTGTCGCAAACCGTTGGCCTCGCTGCGGGTCGACGTGACCCCGGGCAGGTCCGCCAGCTCGGCCGGCTCCTCCAGGTCCACCACCAGCACGCGCTCCGGGGCGACCTCCGCGCGCAGCACGTCCAGCGGCCCGTCGGCGAGCACCGCGCCGCGGTCGATCACCACGAGCCGCGGGCACAACCGCTCGATGTCGTCCAGGTCGTGCGTGGTGAGCAGGAGGGTGGTGCCGCGCCGCCGGTTCAGGTCGGCCAGGAACTCCCGCAACCGCTCCTTGGACTCCAGGTCCAGCCCGATCGTCGGCTCGTCCAGCACCAGCAGCTCCGGCCCGTGCAGCAGGGACGCGGTGACCTCGCCCCGCATCCGCTGCCCCAGCGACAGCTGCCGCACCGGCGTGTCGAGGAACGGGCCGAGGTCCAGCAGCTCCGCGCACTCCCGCAACCGCCCCCGGTGGTCGTCGGCGGGCACGCGGTAGATGGCGCGCAGCAACTCGAAGCTGTCGCGCAGGGGCAGGTCCCACCACAACTGGCTGCGCTGCCCGAACACGACGCCGATGCGCCGCGCCAACTCCCGCCGGGCGCGCGACGGGTCCACTCCGCACACCCGCACGTGACCGGAGGTGGGCACCAGGATGCCGGTGAGCACCTTGATCGTCGTGGACTTGCCCGCGCCGTTCGGCCCGACGTACCCGACGGCCTCGCCGGCCGCCACGTCGAACGCGACCCCGTCGACCGCCCGCACGACCCGCCGCCCGCGCCGGAACCGGCCGAGCCTGGTCGTCACCGCGAACTCCCGGCGCAGGTCCCGGACCTCGATCACGACCCCGTCCCCCGGTAGTGCCGGACCGCCGTGCGCCAGACCAGCCCGGCGACGGCCGCCGCGGCGACGGCGACCAGCGGTGAGACCCAGCCCAGGAACGCGGGCCCGCCCAGCGGGTCGGGCCGGTCGAGCAGCGCCAGGGCGGGGTAGTAGGCGACGAACGCGCCCGGGACGACGAACGCGAAGAACCGTCGCAACCACGGCCCGTACACCGTGATGGGGTACGAGGTGAACGCGCTGCCGCCGTACGTCACGGCGTTGGCGAATTCCTGGCCGTCCACGATCCAGAAGCACAGCGCGTTGGCCGCGACCCAGACGGCCGAGAAGATCACCGCCCCGCTCGCGGGCGCGACGACGGCGAGCGCCGCGGTGCCGGCCGACCACGCGATGTCGTTGTGGCCCAAGGCGTAGGTCAACGTGCCCAGGCCCGCGACGATCCTGCCGACCTTGCGCAGGTGCAGGTCCGAGGCCATCATCTGGGCCAGCGTCCCCAGGGGGCGCAGCAGGAGCACGTCGAACGCCCCGGTGCGGATGAGGGCGGGCAGCTCGTCCAGCTGCCCGGCCACGAGGTCGGCGATCCCGAACGCCGTGCCCGCGATCGCGTACATCAGCACGACCTCGGACACGGCGAAGCCGCCCAGCGCGTCGACCCGGTCGAACAGCACCAGGATGATGGCCAACTCGGCGAGCTGGTTGACGGCCTGCGCCAGGCACTGCAGGGCGAACGAGGTGCGGTAGGACATCTGCCCGCGCAGCCGCGCGCCGACCAGCTTCAGGTAGACGCCCTCAGCCACCCTGGACCACCACCTTGCGCTCCGCGCGCCGCAGGACCAGGTGGCCGGCGAGCAGCACGGCGGCGGCCCAGGACGCCTGCCCGGCCAGCAGGGGCCACGGCGAACCGCGTTCGAGGAACACGTCGACGGGCGCCTGGAGCATGGCCGCGAACGGCGTCGACCACACGATCGGCACCGCCCAGTCGGGGAAGAAGGAGAGCGGCACGGCCAGGCCGCACAGCACCCAGGTGGCGGCCGTGTAGAGCGCCTGGACGCCCCGGTTGTCCAGCAGCCAGAACGTGGTCGCGTTGAGCAGGAACCGCATCCCGAAGCTCACCGCCACCGCGAGGGCGACGCTCACCGCGAACGCGGGCCAGGCGGCGGGCGAGGGCCACCGGAAGGGGAACAGCACCGCGCCGAAGGCGACCGGCGGGGCCAACCGCACCAGCACGGCGTACCCGGCGCGGCCCACGTCCTCGGCGAGCAGCGCCGATTGCAGGTGCCAGGGCCGGTAGAGGTCGACCACGACGTCGCCGCTGCGCACGCGGTCGGCGAGCTGCCGGTCGCCCCAGAGCACGACCACGGTGATGAGGCCCTGCGCGAGCCACACGTAGGTCGTCGTGGCGGCGACGTCGTAGCCCGCGATGGGCGTCTGCCCCACGGCCGCGGTCAGCACGGCCATCCTGAGCAGGCCGAACGCGACGTTCGTCGCCAGTCCGGCGACCATCGCCTGTCGATAGGTGGAATACCTTCGGAATCCGGCCAGCGCTAAGGAGACGTAAGCGCGCACGTCTGTTCACATTAGGTAGCGCCGCAACCGATTAACGCCGACCGCCCACATCGGACCCGGGTCAGGTGCGGGCCGCGACCCACCGCCCGGCCGACTCGCGCAACCGGTCGTCGCGGACCAGCGGCACGACGGGTTCGACCGCCCGGGCGACCGCCTTCCCGAACCGGTCGGGCAGGTCGTCCGCGCCCAGCACGTCCGCCAGCAGCGCGTCCGGTGCCTCGGCCCAGTCGCCCAACGACCGCGCCACCCGCGCCCGCAACGCGAACCGGTCCGCCACCGCGCGGGCCCGCCGCACCCCGGACCGCTCGCCGCCGCGCGAGGCCGCGAGCGCCACTGCCGCCCAGGCCAACCGGTTCGCCGCGGTGCGGTCCTCGTCGTACACGCGGCCCTGCGCGAGCACGCGGACCCACTCCCAGTCGTTCGCGTCGCTCACCGCCGGGCCGCCAGGATGCCGTCCAGCAGGCCGGGGAACAGGGAGTCCAGGTCGTCCCGCCGCAGTGAGCTGATCCGGGACGTGCCCTGCGGCCGGACGTGCACCACGCCGGCCTCGCGCAGCGTCCGCACGTGGTGCGTCAGGGTCGAGGCCGTCACGCCCAGGGGGAGTAGCCCGCAGGAGATGCCCTCCTCGTGCACCGCCAACGCGCGCACGATCTCCAGGCGCACCGGGTCGGCCAGCGCCTGGAGCACCGTCGTTATCCGGATCTCGTCCCGCTGGGGGTGGGCGAGCGTGGTGGTCATGGCGCCCATACTACGAGATCCATCAAATTTTGATGGACGCCGTAGTACGATCCCCATCGAAACACCACTCGACTGGGGGAACTCATGTCAGCCCGGACCTACCTCCTCGCGGGCGGCGCGTTCGCGATCGGCACGAGCGGCTACATCGTCTCCGGCGTGCTGCCGGCCGTGAGCGAGGAACTGCACGTCTCGCACGCCACCGCCGGCCAGCTGCTCACCGCGTTCGCCATCGCCTACGCCCTCTCGTCACCGCTGCTGGCCGCGCTCACCGGCCGCTGGGAACGCCGCACGCTGCTGGTCGTCGCCCTCGGCGTCGCCGCCCTGGGCAACCTGCTCGCCGCGCTCGCCCCGAACTACCCGCTGCTCCTGGTCGCGCGCGTGGTGAGCGCCCTCGGCGCGGCGGTCTACACGCCGGCCGCGACCCTCGTCGCCACCGTGCTGAGCCCGCCGGAGCACCGCGGCCGCGCCGTCGCGCTCGTGTTCGGCGGCCTGACGTTCTCCCTGGTGCTGGGCGTCCCGGCGGGCAACGTGCTCGGCGGCCCGCTCGGCTACCAGGGCGTGTTCGCGCTGATCGCCGCCGTGTCCGCGGTCGCCGCGGTGGCCGTGCGCCTGTGGCTGCCGCGCGTGGACGCACCGCCCGCCATCGGCCTGCGGCAGCGCTTCGCACCCGCCGCGGACCGGCGCGTCGTCATGGTGCTCGGCCTGACCGTGCTCGCGTGCCTGGCGGTGTTCACCGTCTTCAACTACATCGCCCCGCTGCTCGCCGAGACCGCGCACGTCGGAGGCGCCACGATCGGCGTCCTGCTCGTCACCTACGGCCTGGGCTCGGTGCTGGGCAACTGGGCCGCCGGCCGCCTCACCGACCGCTTCGACACCCGCAAGCTGCTCGTCGTCCTGTTCAGCTGCTTCACCGTCGTCCTGGCCACCCTGCCGCTCACCACGGCGACACCGGTGACGGCCGGGATCGCGCTGTTCACCTGGGGTGCCCTCACCTGGTCGGCGAACCCGCCCATCCAGAGCTGGCTGATCGAGCTGGCGCCGGCCAACAGCGGCCTGCTGCTGTCCCTGAACGCGTCCGCGATCTACCTCGGCGTCGGCCTGTCCGGTGTGGTCGGCGGGCTGGTGATCAGCTGGGTGGGGTTGCTGCCGCTGGCTCCGATCGCCGCGCTGCTCGCGCTGGGGGCGCTGGTGATGCTGGTGTTCGCGCTGAAGCCGGAACGCCCGCCGGTCGCACCGGCCCCGCCGCCCGCCCCGGCCTCCGCCGGCACCAAGTAGTCCCGGGGGTGGCGTCGCGCACCGGCACGACGCCGCCCGTTCAGCCGGACCCGACAGGGCTCTTCTAGGCGGGGCTCTCCTTGGCGGACGCCTTCGCCGCCTTCTTGAACGCCCGCACCTCGGCCAACGTCTCGGGACTGGTCACGTCCGCGATGGACCGCCGCGACCCTTCCTCCCCGTAAGCGCCCGCCGCCTCGCGCCACCCCTCCGGCGTCACGCCGAGCTGCTTGCCCAGCAGGGCGACGAGGATGCGGGCCTTCTGGTCGCCGAACCCGGGCAGCGCCTTCACCCGCCGGAGCACCTCCCGGCCGTCCGGCTTGCCGCGCTTCCAGATGTTCGCCGCCTTGCCGTCGTAGTGCTCGACGACGTGCAGGGCCAACGCGTGGACCCGCCGCGCCATCGACCCGCCGTACCGGTGGATGGCCGGCGGCTGCACGCACAGCTCGACGAACCGGTCCACCTCCGCGGCCGCGATCTTGTCGATGCCGAACCCGTCCATCCGGTCCGCGATCTTGCGCGGCCCGGCGAAGGCGTGCTCCATCGGGAACTGCTGGTCCAGGAGCAACCCGGTGAGCAGGGCGAAGGGGTCCTCGCTGAGCAACTTGTCGGCGGCCGGGTCACCGGTCAGGCGCAGCTTCTTCGGCATGGCCCCATCCTCGCACCAGACCGCGCCCGCGTGCTCCAGGTCGAGCGGTCGCCGGGCGGCGGTGCCGGTTTCCGCCGGTGATCGTCGACCCGGTTCTCGCTGCTGCGCCACAGACCGTCGTCGCCCGTTACTTGTCGAACTCGCCGATCAGGTCGCCGACCAGGCGCAGGCTCGTCATCACGTCCTCGTGCCGGATGCCGCCCACCTGGTGGAAGGTCATCAACCGGTCGATGCCCAGGTCCGCGTAGACGCGCAGCTTCTCCCGGCACGTCTCAGGGCTGCCGACGATCAGCGAGTCCTGCTCGTTCAGCGCGTCGAAGATCTCCTCCGGCGGCACGTCCTCGCCCTGCAGCACCCGACCGATGACGACCTGGGCCCGGTTCGGGCCGGTGGACCGCGCGGCTTCCTCCCGGAGGAACTCGCCGGTCAGGCCGCCGCCCGAGGGGTCGTCCAGGAACTGCTGCTGGTGCCGCACGGTCTCGACGAAGCTGTCCGCGGCCTCGAAGAACGTCAGCGCCTTGACCGTGTACCACGCCGCCGCGGCCACCGCGCCGTTGCGGATCGCCTGCTCGTCGGTCTCCGCGCAGTGCACGAACGTGAAGAACGCGACCTGGTTGTTGACGAACGCGCCGACCGGCGACGTGCACGCCTCGGCCGCCGCCCGGTACAGCGACACCATCCGGCGCACCCGTTCGACGGACTCCCAGATCGTCGTCCCGAGCACCCCGACCCCGCGCCGCCCGGCCTCCTCGAACGACGCCGGGCTGCCCGCCGCCTGCCACAGCGGCGGGTGGGGCCGTTGCAGCGGCTTCGGCACGATCGGCACGTCGCGGATCTCGAAGTCCTCGCTGGAGTGCGAGAACCGGTCCGAGGTCCACATCCGCGGGATCATCTCGAACGCCTGCTGCGTCTGCCGCCGCACGTCCGCCGGGTCGATGTTGAACAGCCGCCACTCCGGGGCGGTGGACCTGGTCAGCCCGAACTCCAGCCGCCCGCCGCTGAGGTGGTCCAGCATCGCGGCGCGTTCGGCGGCCCTGACCGGGTGGTTGAACCGGGCCGGCGCCAGCACGGCGGCGTGCCCCAGCCTCATCCGCGACGTCAACTGGGAGATCGCCGCCAGCATCAGCTCCGGCGCGGACGAGAGGCTGAACTCCTCGGCGCCGTGGTGCTCGACCTGCCACCAGCACCCGTAGCCCAGCTCGTCGGCTAACCGGGCCTGCTCCAGCGACTCGGTGATGCGCGCGTGCTGGTGGCCCTCCTGCCACGGGCGCGGGTCCTGGACCTCGTTGAAGACGTCGATCTTCACTACCCGGCTCCTCCCGTGGGCTGGCCGAAACCTAGCCCGCGGGCACCCGTCGCGACATGCGCCATTCGGTTGATCGCCGCCGCGGACCGGCCTAGCCCCGCCCGACCGGCACGACCCGGTCGACCAGCAGCCGCAGCGCCTCCCGGTCCACCGTGGCCGGGTCCTCGGCCAGCCACTCGCCGACCTCGGCGATGAACTGGGCGGGCGTCATCGGCGGCACGATGGCCTCCGCCGGCTCCTCCACGGTCACCACGCCGTCCCGGCTGGGGTAGACCAGCAGCGCGGTCCGGATGTCCAGCCACGGCAGCAGCTTGCGGTACACCGCGAGGCTGCGCGGCATCCGCGTGCCGCCGCCCCGGAACGGGTGGCCGTTGCGCCACACCGTGCCGTCGTCCTCGGCCTCGTAGTGCCCGGGCAGCCAGGACTTCGACTCGATGAGCACGAGCCTGCGCCCGCACAGCACGGCGTGGTCGACGTCGGCGAACACCGAGTCCGGCCAGGCCAGGCCGTGGAAGATCCGCGCGCCGGGCAGCCGGGTCAGGTACCGGCCGAGCAGGTCGGCGGTGAGCCGCTCGCACGGCCGGTCGTCCGTGGTCCCGTGCACCACGCCGGTGTCGTGGTCCCGGGTGAACGCCCGGTCCGCGCGCAGCGCCGCCAGGTAGCGCCGCACCAGCCGGAACGCCACCGCCGCGGCGGCGGCCACCAGCACCAGCCACACGGCCAGCGCCAGCGGCGAGAAGTCGACCACGACCACGGGCAGCAGCAGGAAGAACCACCCGCACAGGGCGATCAGCGCCGGCGCGTGGCCCGGACCGGCGGCGGGCACGTACCGGACCCGCTGCCCGACGTCGACCAGGTGCCACCACGCGAGGTCGTCGAGGTCCACGACCGGCTTCGGGGGTACGAAGTCGGGGTCCTCGCCGAAGTTGCGCACCCTGCCAGTCCGGCCGGAGCGGGGCGGGCGGGTCGGGGACGTCGGCCGGGCGCCCGGACGGGTGAACGTCCACCCCCGGTCGTAGTCGCGCCGGCGGGCCGGGTCCCGCAGGGTGTCATATGCCTCTTGCAGCATGCGGAACGTGCCGGAGGACCCGCCCGCGTCCGGGTGCATGACCTTGGCCAGGGAGCGGTAGGCGGACTTGATCTCCGCCTCGGACGCGTAGCGGCCGACCCCGAGGAGCTCGTAGTAGTCGACTCCGCGCACGGGGCCAGACCTTAGCGGCCCTGTCCTCCGGGGCGGGGTCGTGGTTAGTGTTGTCCGCGAGCCCGGTAGCGCAGTGGTTGTCGCGCCCCCTGCTCGGGGGAGGACGCCGGTTCGAATCCGGCCCGGCTCGGGACCATGTAGCGCAGTGGTTGTCGCGCCCTCCCCCGGGGAGGGAGGACGCCGGTTCGAGTCCGGCCTGGTCCGCCGGCCGAACCCGGGCACCCGGACGGGGAGGTCGAGTTGCCGGCGCCCGGCGGGCGGCGCACCCTTCGGCCATGGCGACTTGCGACGTCTGCGGCAACGACTACTGGATGGCCTTCGAGGTGCGCACGGTCGGCGGCGGGGTGCACACGTTCGACAGCTTCGAGTGCGCGGCCCAGCTCCTCGCCCCGCGCTGCGAGCACTGCGACTGCCGCATCCTCGGCCACGGCGTCGAGGTCGAGGGCCGCTTCTTCTGCTGCGCCCACTGCGCCCGCAGCGCCGACCGGCTGGGCGCCGAGATCAGGGACACCGTCGGCGCGCACCCGGGCTGACCGCCAACCGCCGTGCCACCCGGCCGCCGTGCCGTTGGCCGCGGTGCCGTCAGCCGCGGTGCCGCTAGCCGCAATGCAGCACCAGCCTGCCGTTGACGAACGTCGGTTGCAGGTCGCCCCGCGCGTCGACGCTCTTCACCCCGTGCGGCAGGACCTCCTCGATCGCGCTGAACGCGATGATGTCCGACACCCCGTACCGGCCGCGCAGCGTGCGCTGGCCGGGGAACCGCAGCGCCCGCCCCTCCCGCCGGTCGCGGTGGGCCAGCGCCGCCCGCAGCGCCCCGCGCGCCAGCTCCCCGGGCCCGGCGAGCCGTTGCAGCGAACCGGTGTGCACGGCCACCCCGTAGCCGCGTTCGATCAACGTCGACACGGTGTTCTCGGACGGCCGGTCGGCCAGCCGGAACGAGATCGCGTGCCGGCCCTCCACCTCGTGCACGCACACGACCTGCGCGTGGAACAGCAACGTCTCGTAGAGCGACACGGCGACGGCGTCCGCGGTCGCCCGGTCCTCGTGACCGGCGTTGAGGCCGAGCCAGGTGGTCATCCGACGGTCTCGACAACGTTGTCGTGCGGTGGGTGGGGCACGAAGTCCTCCTCGGCGCGGTCGGCGCGGGACAGGATTTCGTGGAGGCTAGTCCGATCGGGTGATGCAGGGGTAGCCGCCGAATGGCCGCCATCCGAAATCTAGATCGGCAGCAGGTCGAAGCCCGCCAGGAACGGCAGCGCACCCGCCCGTTGCAGGGCGGCGGCGGACAGCCAGACGCTCAGGACCGTGATCAGCGGGCCGACGACCGCCATCTCGACCGTGCCGCCGGTCTTCATCCGCAGGACCTTCGGCGGGGCGACCGGGAACCACGTCTTGCCCATCAGCGGCACCGGCCACAGGATCGGGCAGCCCTGCTCGGTGATCGCGTCGCCGAGGTAGTGGGCCACGCAGCCGACGCCGACCGCCACGCCGCACGCCGCCGCGCTGGCCGGTGTCTGCGCCGTCCAGGCGACGCAGGCGACCGTGACGGCGGCCGAGACGCCCGTGATCAGCAGCGCGTCCTTCTGCGGGCACCAGTCGTTCATGATCCCGCGCACGGCCAGGCCGGCGAACACGAACATCAGCGCGGGCAGCGCCCACTTCTGCGACTGCTGCACCACGGCCGTCGTGCCGAGCGCGGCGGCCAGCGCGAACACCAGCGTGTGCGTCAGGCCGCGGTGCCCGCCGTCGCGGTTGGAGTCCTTGCGGGTCCGGGTGGTGCGGTAGACGAACGAGCTGACCGTGTTGATCAGGGCCGACGCGCCCGCGCTGATCGGCCCGAACGTGCGGGAGATCGTGGACGAGGGGTGGTCGAGGTCGGGCAGCAGGGCCGCGCCGGTGGCGAGCACCGCGCCGACCGCCCAGCTCTGCGGGGTGAGCTGGCCGATGGGGTGCTGCTCGGCGAGCGCGGTCACCGCCGCCCAGGCCAGCAGACCGCTCATGGCGTGGGTCGGACCCGTCGACAACGCTGCCCCCTTGATCACTCGTCCGGGTTCGAGGTTACGGGGCGGACGGGGGAGGCGGGCGCATTCCGCGAACGCGTGTTCGAGTGTCGCGCCGGACCGTCCCCGTGCGGCGGCCCGGCGGCGCGACTGGTTGTATTGGGCCCGAGGACACCCGTGCCACCGGCGGGCGGCGTCCCCGCGGTGTGACGCCGTTCCCTTTTTCCGCCCTGGTGGAGGCAAGCGAACCGACATAGCAGTACGCTTGTCTTGCTTGCATTGTCGCGAGAGGAGCGCCCGGAGTATGGGCAAGATCAAGGTTCAGGGGACCGTCGTCGAACTCGACGGCGACGAGATGACGCGGATCATCTGGCAGTTCATCAAGGACAAGCTGATCCACCCGTACCTGGACGTCAACCTCGAGTACTACGACCTGGGGATCGAGTACCGGGACGCGACCGACGACCAGGTGACGATCGACGCCGCGCACGCCATCAAGAAGCACGGCGTCGGCGTCAAGTGCGCCACCATCACGCCCGACGAGGCGCGGGTGGAGGAGTTCGGCCTGAAGAAGATGTGGGTCTCGCCCAACGGCACGATCCGCAACATCCTCGGCGGCGTGGTGTTCCGCGAGCCGATCATCATCTCCAACATCCCGCGGCTGGTGCCGGGCTGGACCAAGCCGATCATCATCGGCCGCCACGCCCACGGCGACCAGTACAAGGCGACCAACTTCAAGGTCCCCGGCGCGGGCGAGCTGACCATCACGTTCACGCCCGAGGACGGCTCCGAGCCGATCAAGCACGTGGTCGCCAACTACGGCGCCGACGGCGGCGTGGCCATGGGCATGTACAACTTCAACAAGTCCATCGAGGACTTCGCGCGCGCCTCGTTCTCCTACGGGTTGCAGCGCAACTACCCGGTGTACATGTCCACCAAGAACACCATCCTCAAGGCGTACGACGGCGCCTTCAAGGACATCTTCCAGAGGGTGTTCGAGGAGGAGTTCAAGGCGCAGTTCGACGCCGCGGGCCTGACCTACGAGCACCGCCTGATCGACGACATGGTGGCCGCCGCGATGAAGTGGGAGGGCGGCTACGTCTGGGCGTGCAAGAACTACGACGGCGACGTGCAGTCCGACACGGTCGCGCAGGGCTTCGGCTCGCTCGGCCTGATGACGTCGGTGCTGATGACGCCGGACGGCAAGACCGTCGAGGCCGAGGCCGCGCACGGCACCGTGACCCGGCACTACCGCCAGCACCAGGCGGGCAAGCCGACGTCCACCAACCCGATCGCCTCGATCTTCGCGTGGACCGGCGGCCTCAAGCACCGCGGCAAGCTGGACGGCACGCCGGAGGTGACCGGCTTCGCGGAGACGCTGGAGCAGGTCATCGTCGAGACCGTCGAGAGCGGCCGGATGACCAAGGACCTCGCCG
Source organism: Actinosynnema sp. NPDC053489 (assembly GCF_044544865.1). NCBI lineage: Bacteria > Bacillati > Actinomycetota > Actinomycetes > Pseudonocardiales > Pseudonocardiaceae > Actinosynnema > Actinosynnema sp. NPDC053489. The sequence goes on from NZ_JBITXT010000003.1 coordinate 473,658, forward strand.
TGCTCGTCGGCAAGGACCAGGAGTGGCTGACCACCGAGGACTTCCTCGGCGCGCTGGACGAGAACCTGCAGAAGAAGATGGCCGGCTGACGCCCGTCGCCCGACCCGCGTGATCAGGGGACCACCTCCGGGTGGTCCCCTGATCCGTTTCCGTGACCGCGTCACCCGTCCGGTTCCCCGGTGGTGTGGATTGCGGTCCGGCCACCCGCACGGGGTGCCCCGGCGCGCTATATCTGCACTTCGGGACAGGTGTCGGGAGGCGTGATGTTCGGGATTCCGGTGCGCGGCCTGGTCGTCGTCGGCGTGCTCGCCGCGGCCGGGTTGATGTACGTCGTCAACGACGGGAAGAAGATCGGGGTGGTGGAGGAGGTCGCCGCCCACGAGTGCAAGGTGACGGTGGTCGCGGACATCCTCAACGTGCGCTCCGGGCCCGCCGACACCCAGCCGATCGTGGCCACGATGCGGCGCGACGCCGTGGTGCGGGCCGAGCCCCGGGTCGAGAACGGCTTCCGGCTGCTGTCGGACGGGCGGTGGGTGAAGGAGGAGTTCGTGGTGCCCACCTCCGACAGCGGCTGCCCGTGATGTGATGGGCGGGTGTTCTTCAAGTGGCGGTGGTCCCGGCGTGACGTGGTGACCTGCGCGTGCGCGCCGGAGTGGCCGGGGTTGCGCGCGGTGGTGGACGGGCACGAGGTGGCGGGCGTGCCGTCGCCGGAGGGCAGCAGCCCGCTCGTGCTGATGATGGGCCTGTCGGCCTCCTGCACGGGCTGCGGCGCGCGGTACCCGTACGGCTGGGCGGTCGCGGATCGCCGTTAGGCTGGCCGGGTGCTGACTGTCTCCACGATCAACGTCAACGGGCTGCGCGCCGCCGCGAAGAAGGGCTACCTGGAGTGGCTCGCCGCGACGTCCGCCGACGTGGTCTGCCTGCAGGAGGTGCGGGCGGAGCCGGGGCAGCTGCCGGAGGAGGTCCGCTCGCCGGCGGGGTGGCACGTGGCGCACGCGTACTCCGAGGTCAAGGGTCGCAACGGGGTCGCGGTGCTGACGCGGGAGTCGCCGCTGGCGGTGCGGATCGGGTTCGGGGCGGCCGAGTTCGAGCACTCGGGCCGGTACGTCGAGGTCGAGCTGGCCGACGTGGTCGTGGCGTCGCTGTACCTGCCCAGCGGTGACGTCGGCACGCCGCGGCAGGACGAGAAGGACCGGTTCCTGGCCGCGTTCCTGCCCCACCTGGTGGAGCTGCGCGACAAGGCCGCCGCCGACGGGCGCGAGGTGCTGGTGTGCGGCGACTGGAACATCGCGCACCGGGCGGCGGACCTGAAGGCGTGGAAGGCGAACCAGAAGTCGTCCGGCTTCCTGCCGGAGGAGCGGGCGTGGATGGACCGCGTGTTCGGCGAGGCCCGGTACGTCGACGTGGTCCGCTCCCTGCACCCGGACGTGGCGGGCCCGTACACCTGGTGGTCCTACCGGGGGAAGGCGTTCGACAACGACTCGGGCTGGCGGATCGACTACCAGGTGGCGACGCCGGCCCTGGCGGCCTCGGCGACGTCCGCGGTGGTCGAGCGGGCCGCGACGTACGCCGAGCGCTGGTCGGACCACGCCCCCGTCACCGTAAGTTTTGACTGGCCGAGGGCTTGAGGTCGGGTCCGGTCGTGGCCGTGAGGTGACGTCGTGCACGAGATCATCGCGGCCAAGCGGTCCGAGGTCGAGGAGCTGTGCCGCGTGGTGGGCGTCCGCCGTCTCGACGTGTTCGGGTCCGCTGTCGGCGACTCGTTCGACGTGGCGTCCTCCGACGTGGATGTCCTCGTGGAGTTCGACGCCGGTCCGGGCTTCGACTACTTCGGCAGCTACTTCGCCCTGAAGGAAGGGCTGGAGCGGATATTCGGCCGGCCGGTCGACCTCGTGAGCGGTTCCGGCATCCGCAACCCGTACTTCCGGCAGCGCGTGATGGAAACCCGGGAACAGTTGTACGCGGCCTGATCGCGCGCCCACCCCTGGGACGCGGCGCAAGCCGTCGACCTGTTGCGCCCGTTCAGCGCCGGCAAGTCGTTCGCGGACCACGAGGCGGACGCCATGCTGAGGTCGGTGGTCGAGCGGGCCGCGACGTACGCCGAGCGCTGGTCGGACCACGCCCCGTCACCGTGAGCTTTGACTGGCCGAGGGCTTGAGATCGGGTCCGGTCGTGGCCATGAGGTGACGTCGTGCACGAGGCCATCGCGGCCGCGGCACCCGCCCGAGATCGTCGCGCGGCACCGTGAACGATCAACCCGACGATCGACTTCGCTCGTTCGGCCGCACTTCACCGCGAGTTCGTGACGCGCTTCCCAGTTCGTGAGAAATTTTCACCAACCGAGGCGAGGAGCGTTCGATGGGGATCAGCCGGCGGCGGTTCTTGCGGGCGACGGGTGCGGCGGGCGCGGTGGTGGCGTGGGGCGGGCCCGCTTGGGCGGACACCACCGGCACGACGTTGGACGTCGCGGCGACGCCGGTCGGCGCGGCCGGTTACCGCAGGTTGCAGGCCGGACCGGGGTGGCCCGCGGTGGTGCGGTCCGAGCTGGCGCCGCCCGCCGCCGGGCGGGCCGACCGGCGCACCGCCCTGGCCTGCTTCGTCCAGTTCACCGACATGCACGTGGTCGACGCGCAGAGCCCCGCCCGCTTCGAGTACACGCACCCGCTGATCGGGGCCGGCGCCTTCCGCGCCCACGAGACGCTCGCCCAGCACACGTCGACGGCGCTGGTGGACCGGGTCAACGCCCTGCGCGCCGGGCCGTTCACCCACCGCCCGATCGACTTCGTGGTCACCACGGGCGACAACACCGACAACCACGAGCTGGTCGAGCTGGACTGGTTCCTCACCGTCCTCAACGGCGGCCGGGTCACCGCCAACACCGGTGACCCGACCCGCTACGAGGGCGTGCAGGACTCCGGCGCCACCACCTACTGGAACCCCCACTCGACCGCCCTCGACGACTACAAGGCCAAGGGCTTCCCGCACGTACCCGGCCTGCTCGACGCCGCCATCCGCCCGTTCGACAGCCCCGGCCTGCGCGTCCCGTGGTACTGCACGTTCGGCAACCACGACGACAGCGTGGTCGGCACCCTGCCCGACGGCATCCTCGACGCCCTCTACACGTCCGACCGCAAGGTCATCGGCTTCTCCGACGCGCAGACGCGCCGCCTCGCCCGCGCCCTGACCGACCCCGCCCACGCGCTGGACGCGGCGGCCGTGCTCGCCGAGGGCGGCCTGGTCCGCACCGTCACCCCGGACGCCCGGCGCCGCCCGTTCACCACGGCCGAGTTCGTCCGGGCGCACCTCGACCCCCGCCACACCGGCCCCGGGCCGCACGGCCACGGCTTCACCGAGAACAACGCCGACGGCGTGGACGTCTTCTACGCGTTCCCGATCGCGCCCGGCGTCACCGGCATCAGCCTCGACACCACGACCACCGCGGGCTTCGCCGACGGCTCGATCGGCCTGCGCCAGTACCTCTGGCTGGAGCGGACCCTCAAGCGCGGCAGCTCCCGCTACTACGACGCGTTCGGCCTGCCCCACCGGCAGGACGTCACCGACGAGCTGTTCGTCGTGTTCAGCCACCACACGAGCTGGACGATGGGCAACGTCCTGCCCGACCGCCGCCGCCCGCTGGACCCGCGGCTGGACGGCCCCGCCCTGGTCGACCTCCTCGGCCGCTTCCCCAACGTCGTCGCCTGGGTCAACGGCCACACCCACGAGAACCGGATCGTGCCGCACGGCACCGGCGAGCGGGCGTTCTGGGAGATCAACACCGCCGCGCACGTCGACCACCCGCAGCACGCCCGGATCATCGAGCTGGCCGACAACGGCGACGGCACGTTGTCGCTGTTCACGACGTTGGTCGAGGTCGACGCACCCTACCGGGCCGACTACTCCGACACCTCGCCGCGCGGCCTGGCGTCGCTGGCGCGCGAGTTCGCGTTCAACGACCCGCACGCGAACCCCGCCGCCGTCGGCGCGGTGACCGACCGCAACACCGAGCTGCTGGTCGCCGGGAGGTCGCCGGCCCGCTGAGCCGGGCCCGCCCCGATTGCGCTTCGTGTTGGATATCACACTGGGCGTGATCAGGAATTTTCCGCACCTAATGTCGTTGTCGTGGCCGTGGACATCTCGATCACCCCGCCGGAACCGACGCCGGGTGCGTCGGCGATGCGACGCGCGCTGCGCCGTGCCGCCGACGGCGCGGTGCTGGACGTCACCGAGGCGGCGGTGCTGCTGCACGCCCGCGGTGACGACCTGGAGGCGTTGCTGGACGCCGCGGGTCGGGTCCGGGACGCCCACCTGCTGGCGGAGGGGCGGCCGGGCGTCGTCACCTACAGCCGCAACGCGTTCATCCCGCTGACCCGCCTGTGCCGGGACCGCTGCCACTACTGCACGTTCGCCACGGTCCCGCACAAGCTGCCGGCCGCGTTCCTGGAGCGCGACGAGGTGCTGGACATCGCGCGCCGCGCCGCCGCGCAGGGCTGCAAGGAAGCCCTCTTCACGTTGGGCGACCGGCCCGAGGAGCGGTGGCCGCAGGCCCGGGAGTGGCTGGAGGCGCGCGGCTACTCCTCGACGCTGGACTACGTGCGGGCGAGCGCGATCGCCGTGCTGGAGGAGACCGGCCTGCTGCCGCACCTCAACCCCGGCGTGCTGAGCTGGGAGGAGTTGCAGCGGCTGCGGCCGGTCGCGGCCAGCATGGGGATGATGCTGGAGACGACCTCCGAGCGGTTGTGGTCGACCCGGGGTGGCCCGCACTACGGCAGCCCGGACAAGGAGCCCGCGGTCCGGCTGCGCGTGCTCACCGACGCGGGCCGGGTGAACGTGCCGTTCACCACCGGCATCCTCATCGGCATCGGCGAGACGATCACCGAGCGCGCCGAGTCCCTGCTGGCCATGCGCGGCGTCGCGCGCCAGTACGGGCACGTGCAGGAAGTGATCATCCAGAACTTCCGCGCCAAGCCGGACACCGCGATGCGCGGCATGCCCGACGCCGACCTGCACGAGCTGGCCGCCACGATCGCCGTGGCCCGGCTGGTCATGCCGTCGTCCACGAGCGTGCAGGCCCCGCCGAACCTGGTCGGCGGCGAGTTCGACCTGATGCTGCGCGCCGGCGTCGACGACTGGGGCGGCGTGTCGCCCGTGACGCCCGACCACGTCAACCCCGAGCGGCCGTGGCCGCAGGTCGACGCGCTGGCGGAGCACACCCGCGCCGCGGGCTTCGAGCTGGCCGAGCGGCTCGCCGTCTACCCGCGCTACGTCACCGCGCCCGCCGGGCAGTGGATCGACACCCGCCTCACGGCGCACGTGTCGGCGCTGGCCCGTCCCGACGGCCTGGCGGAGCCGGGCGCACCGGTCGTCGGCCGCGAGTGGCAGGAGCCCGACGGCGGCCTCGACACCTACGGCCGCGCCGACCTCAACACCGCCATCGACACCGAGGGCCGCACCGGCGACCGCCGCGGCGACTTCGACAGCGTCTACGGCGACTGGGCGTCGCTGAACGTCCCCAAGGCCGTCGAACGGCTGCCGGAGGACACCGCGCGGGCGCTCCGGCTGGCCGCCGACGACCCGGCGGGGTTGCTGGACGACACGGACGCGGCCATGGCCCTGCTGACCGCGGACGGCCAGGCCCTGGAGACCATGGCGCGGCTCGCGGACGAGCTGCGCGCCGAGGTGGTCGGCGACGACGTCACCTACGTGGTCAACCGCAACATCAACTTCTCGAACGTCTGCTACGTCGGCTGCCGGTTCTGCGCGTTCGCCCAGCGGGAGCGCGACGCCGACGCGTTCCGGCTGTCCGTGGCCGAGGTAGCCGACCGCGCCCAGGAGGCGTGGGACGCGGGCGCGACCGAGGTGTGCATGCAGGGCGGCATCGACCCGAAGCTGCCGGTCACCTACTACGCCGACGTCGTGCGCGCGATCAAGGCCCGGGTGCCGGGCATGCACGTGCACGCGTTCAGCCCGATGGAGGTCGTCAGCGCGGCGGCCAAGGCGGGCGTGAGCGTGCGCGAGTGGCTGACCGAGCTGCGCGACGCGGGCCTGGACACCATCCCGGGCACCGCCGCCGAGATCCTGGACGACGACGTGCGCTGGGTGCTGACCAAGGGCAAGCTGCCCGCCGCCACCTGGCTCGACGTCGTCGCCACGGCCCACGAGCTGGGCATCCGATCCTCGTCCACGATGATGTACGGCCACGTCGACCACCCCGGCCACTGGCTGGGGCACTTCCGGGCCCTGGCGGCGCTGCAGGACCGCACGGGCGGGCTCACGGAGTTCGTCGGGCTGCCGTTCGTGCACCGCAACGCGCCGATCTACCTGGCGGGCGTGGCCCGGCCCGGCCCGACGCGGCGCGACAACCGGGCCGTGCACGCGTTCGCCCGCCTGGCCCTGCACGGCCGGGTGGACAACGTGCAGTGCTCGTGGGTGAAGCTGGGCGACGAGGGCACCGCCGAGGTGCTCCGCGGCGGCGCGAACGACCTGGGCGGCACGCTCATGGAGGAGACCATCAGCCGCATGGCGGGCTCCGAGCACGGTTCCGCGCGCACCGCCGAGCAGTTGCGCGCCACGGCGGCCCTGGCGGGTCGGCCGGCCCGGCAGCGCACTACGACATATGGCCGAGTCGACGTGGTGGGATAGCCCCCTGCGAACGGCGCCGCCGGCGGGTGTGGTTAGTCTGCCGCCGGTCGCGTTCACCGGAACGGAACACGCCAGTCCCACAGCTTCGGTAGGTTCGCGGCCGTCCGTCAACAAGGTTCACTCTCCCGTGGAGTGGCACGGTGTTGGTCAGGAGGCTGGGCGGTGCGCGGTCGCGGTGCGGTCCTGGGTGTGGTCCTGGGCGCGGCGTCTTCCCTGGTCGTCGACGGTGTCGCCGAGGCGGCCGACGGCGCGGTGGCGGCTCCGGTCACCATCGAGGCGCCGGTCGGCATCGCCGCGGTGTCGTTCGGCGCGATCGGCTTGGTCGCGGGCCTGATCCGGCGCCGCCGGACCGCCGTGGTGCGCACGGCGGCCAACCAGTTCGTCGTCCCCCAGGCGGGCGCGGGCGGCGACGGCGCCCCCGAGGTGCGGCCCGCCGCCACCGGGGTCTGATCGGCCTGGGAGAATCCTCCCGTGGTCGTCGAAAACTCCGCTGAGAACGCCGCGGGCGAGCCCGCCGGCCTGCCCGCCGAGACCCCGGCCCCGGTGAGCCGCCCCCGCGTGCTGTCGGGCATCCAGTCGACCGCGGGCTCCTTCCACCTCGGCAACTACCTCGGCGCGCTGCGCCAGTGGGTCGCCCTGCAGGAGACGCACGACGCGTTCTACTTCGTCGCGGACCTGCACGCGATCACCGTCGAGCAGGAGCCGAAGGTGCTGCGGCAGAACACCAGGGCGGCGGCAGCGCAGCTGCTCGCCCTCGGCGTCGACCCCGACCGCTCGGTGCTGTTCGTGCAGTCGCACGTCCCCGAGCACGCCCAGCTCGCGTGGGTGCTGCAGTGCCTGACCGGGTTCGGCGAGGCCAGCCGGATGACCCAGTTCAAGGACAAGTCCGCGCGGCAGGAGGCGGGGGTCGGCGTCGGCCTGTTCACCTACCCGATCCTGCAGGCCGCCGACATCCTGCTCTACCAGGCGCACCACGTGCCGGTCGGCGAGGACCAGCGCCAGCACCTGGAGCTGACCCGCGACCTGGCCCAGCGGTTCAACACCCGCTACGGCAAGACGTTCCGGCTGCCCGAGCCGTACATCGTCAAGGACACCGCCAAGATCTACGACCTGCAGGACCCGACGTCGAAGATGTCGAAGTCCGTGCCCGCGGGCGTGGTGGAGCTGCTGGAGGACCCCAAGCGGTCGGCCAAGAAGATCCGCTCGGCGGTCACCGACACCGGCCGCGAGATCGCCTACGACCCGCAGAACAAGGCCGGCGTGAGCAACCTGCTGGTGATCTACTCGGCGTTGACCGGCCGCTCGGTGGAGTCCCTGGTCGCCGACTACGAGGGCAAGGGCTACGGCGACCTGAAGAAGGACCTCGGCGAGGTGTTCACCGAGTTCGCCACGCCGGTGCGGGCGCGCGTCGCCGAGTACCTGGACGACCCGGCCGAGCTGGACAAGGTGCTGGCGCGGGGCGCGGAACGGGCGCGCGAGGTGGCGGGCAGGACGCTCGCGCGGGCCTACGACCGGATCGGTTTCCTCCCGACTGGCGGGTGATCACCCGGCGCACTAGCTTTTGCGTGTGGCGGACACGGGCGGGGCCGAGTCGAAGATCGATCGCTTGCGCCGGGAACGGCCGTGGCTGGACCACCTGTTCCGCGCCGCCGCGCGGTACACGGAGAGCTACGGCGCGCACTACGCGGCGGCGGTGACGTACTTCAGCGTCCTGTCGCTCGTGCCGATGCTGATGATCGGCTTCGCGGTCGCCGGCTTCGTGCTCGTCTCCGAGCCCGGCCTGATCGAGGAGCTGAAGGCGAGCATCGCCGAGGCCGTGCCCGGCTCGCTCGGCGACACGATCAACAAGGTGGTCGAGCAGGCCATCGACTCCAAGGGCACGGTCGGCGTGCTGGGCCTGCTGACCGCCGCCTACTCGGGCCTCGGCTGGATGAGCAACCTGCGTGACGCGCTGACCGCCCAGTGGGGCCACCCCAAGGAAGACCTGCCGATCTTCAAGACGGCGTTGAAGGACCTGCTGGCGCTCGTGACGCTCGGCCTGGCGCTCGTGGTGTCGTTCGGGATCACCGCGGCGGGCAGCGGGCTCGGCGCGGTGGTGCTGCGGTGGGTCGACCTGGACGGCGTCGGGTGGGCCGAGGCGCTGCTCAAGGTCGGCACGATCGTGCTGGGGCTCGTCGCGAACTGGCTGGTGTTCCTGTGGGTGCTGGCCAAGCTGCCGCGCAAGCCGTTCAGCCTGCGCAGCGCGGCGAAGGGCGCGGCGGCCGCGGCGATCGTGTTCGAGGTGCTCAAGCAGGGCGGGACGCTCTACCTGAGCACCGTCACGGCCTCGCCCGCCGGCGCGGCGTTCGGCCCGATCATCGGCGTGCTGTTCTTCGCGAACCTGGTGGCCCAGTCGCTGCTGTTCATCACCGCCTGGACGGCGACCGCGCGGGAGAACCTGCTGCGCGACCCGCCCGTGCCGCCGCCGCCCGCCGTGATCCGGCCCGTCGTGGAGGTGCGGTCGGGCCCGAGCCCCCGCACCGCCGCCGGGCTGGTCGGCGCGGGGCTGCTGCTCGGCGCGCTGTTCCGGCGGCGGTGAGGCTCAGGTCCAGAAGACCGCGATGCCGACGTTCAGCACGACCAGGCCGGCCAGCACGGGCGTGAGCCAGGCCGGGGGCCGCTTCTTCAGGTTGACCGCGACCAGCGCCGCGATGACGACCAGGACCAGCAGCTTCACGCCGATCTTGATGTGGTCGTAGTCCTTGTCCGTCAGCGGGGCCAGGCCGACCAGCGCGACGCCGGTGAGCAGCTGCAACGCGCTGCCGTGCAGCCAGCCTCGGTTCAGCGGCGCGTCGGAGCCGGCCCGGCGCTGGACGAAGAACATCGCGATCAGCATGCCCATGCCGAGCAGGTGCAGGAACACCAGCAGTAGGCGCACGAACTCCACGGCGGAGCCTCCAGGTGTGGTGGGTCGTCAGTCGGTCTTGTCGGTCCGGGCCGCCCGCAAGCCGCGCACGCCCAGCACGCCGATGACCGTGCCGAACGTGAGCGACGCGACGACGAGCAGCAGGTGGACGGTGAAGAACGCGGTCGGGCCGCCGTCCCACGAGCGCGGGTCGTTCCAGATGTTGCGCAGGAAGGTCGGCCAGATCACCCAGGACCACACCCCGAAGGCAAGCAGGAACACGGACATGCCGCGGGAGAGCTTCACCAGGGCAGTATCCGACGTGGTGCTTGCAGGTCACTCATCCGGGGTGGCTAGCCTGGTCGGGTGCCTTCCTCCGCGTTCCGACGGCCCGTTGCCCTGGTCCTGGCTGCTTGCGCGCTGATGACCGGCGCGTCCGCGGCGGCCGCACCGCTCGCGGCGGCTCAGCCGGCCTGCGAGAACAAGGTGTCACCGCCCCCGCCGGTCGACACGTCCGAAGAGGTGGCCCCGGGCGAGAAGCCCCCGCCGCCCATCGAGGTGCCCGAGAGCCCGGTCGGGGGGCAGCGCCTCGGCGAGTGCGGCCTCGTGCTGCCGCCGAACGCGCCCGCGCCGCCGGACGGCATCACCGCAGCGAGCTGGCTGCTGGCCGACATGGACAGCGGCGCCGTGCTCGCGGCCGTCGACCCGCACGGCAGGCAGCGGCCCGCGTCGGTGATCAAGGTGCTGCTGGCGGTGGTGGTGGCCAAGGAGCTGGCGCCCAACGCCACCGTCGTGGCGACGCCGGAGGACATCGCGCAGGAGTGCACGTGCGTCGGGCTGCGCGACGGCGCGGAGTACACCGTCGAGCAGATGCTCCAGGCGCTGGTGATGGCGTCGGGCAACGACGTGGCGCACGCGCTGGCCCGCAGGCTGGGCGGGGTGCCGTCGGCGATCCGGAAGATGAACGCCCTGGCCGCCGAGCTGGGCGCGCTGGACACGCGGGCCGTGACGCCGTCCGGGCTGGACGCGCCGGGCACGTCGACGTCGGCGTACGACGTGGCGTTGATCTACCGGGAGGCGTTGAAGTACCCGGACTTCGTCAAGGCCGTGCTGACGCAGCGGATCGACTTCCCGGCCGCGGACGGCGGCGGGACCGTGGCCGTGGTCAACGACAACCGGCTGCTGACCACGTACGAGGGGTCGTTGGGCGGCAAGTCGGGGTTCACCGACGACGCCCAGCACACCTACGTCGGTGCGGCGCAGCGCAACGGCAAGCGGCTCGTCGTCGTGCTGCTGCGGGGCCAGCAGCAGCCGACCCGGATGACCGACCAGGCGGCCCGCCTGCTCGACTACGGCTTCGACCTGGGGCCCTCCGCGGCGGGCAACCCGGTCGGCCGGCTGGTCGAGGGCGCGCCGCAGGCGAAGAAGAAGACCACCGACGCCCGGCCGACGCCGACCAGCGCGGGTGTGGGCGAGGTCGCCAACACCACGCCGGCGGCCTCCCAGTCGGCGATGCACACGGCGTTCGGCAACGTGGGCGGCCCGATCACCGCCGTCGCCGGCCTGGGCCTGCTGCTGGGCCTGCTGATGTACCTGCGCAACCGCCGCGCCAAAGCCGCCCGCGCCGCCCGCGCCGCCGCCGCCCAACAACCCTGACCCGCGAGAGTCCAACGCCCAACCTCCGAGAGTCCTACGTTGGGCTCGCGTGAGTCCTACGCTCAACGCGCGAGAGTCCTACGTTCAGAGACCCCGAGTTCAACACTCAGGCCCGCCGAGGCGTGCTCCGAGCGTTGAACTCAGGTGTTCCGAACGTAGGACTCTCGCGTCTTGAACGTAGGACTCTCGAGGGCTGGAGGTAGGACTCTCGGATTAGACGCGCTTGAAGAGGAGGGCGCGCTTGACCTCTTGGATCGCCTTGGTCACCTGGATGCCGCGGGGGCACGCGTCGGTGCAGTTGAACGTCGTGCGGCAGCGCCACACGCCGTCCACGTCGTTCAGGATGTCCAGGCGCTCCTCGGAGCCCTCGTCACGGCTGTCGAAGATGAACCGGTGCGCGTTCACGATCGCCGCCGGGCCGAAGTACGAGCCCTCGGTCCAGTACACCGGGCACGACGTGGTGCACGCGGCGCACAGGATGCACTTGGTGGTGTCGTCGAACCGCTCGCGGTCGGCGATGGACTGGACCCGCTCGCGCGTCGGCTCGTTGCCGTACGTGATGAGGTACGGCTTGACCGCCCGGTACGCCTCGAAGAACGGCTCCATGTCGACCAGCAGGTCCTTGTGGACCGGCAGCCCCTTGATGGGCTCGATGGTGATCGTGGTCGCCTTGCCGCCACCGGCGAGCAGGTCCTTCAGCAGCACCTTGCACGCGAGCCGGTTGACGCCGTTGATGCGCATGGCGTCCGAGCCGCAGATGCCGTGCGCGCACGACCGGCGGAACGTCAGCGTCCCGTCGATGTACCACTTCACGTAGTGCAGCAGGTTCAGCACGCGGTCCGACGGCAGGGCCGGGATCTCGAACGTGTCCCAGCGGGGCTCGTCGTCGAACTCCGGGTTGAACCGGCGCACCTTCAGGGTGACGGTGATCGCGCCGTCCGGCACCGGCGGCTGGTTCCCGCGCGAGCCGGTGGACACTTCAGCGGTAGCGGTCATCAGTACTTGCGCTCCATCGGCTGGTACCGGGTGAACGTCACGGGCTTGTAGTCGAGCCGGATGTCGGCCAGCAAGCCGTCGCCCTGCTTGTAGTACATGCTGTGGCGCATGAAGTTCGTGTCGTCGCGGTTGGGGTAGTCCTCGCGCGCGTGACCGCCGCGGGACTCCTTGCGCGCCAGCGCGCCGACGACCAGGACTTCGGCCAGCTCCAGGAGGAAGCCCAGCTCGACCGCTTCCAGCAGGTCGGTGTTGAAGCGCTTCCCCTTGTCCTGCACGGTGATCCGCTGGTACCGCTCCTTCAACGCCTGCACGTCGTGCAGCGCCTGCTTGAGCGTGTCCTCGGTGCGGTACACCGACGCGTTGGCGTCCATCGTGGCCTGCAGCTCGGTGCGGATGTCGGCCACCCGCTCCTGCCCGTGCTCGGACAGCACGAGCGCCACCTGCGCCTCGACGGCCGCGGCCGGGTTCTCCGGCAGCTCCACGTGCTCGTGCGCCAGCGCGTACTCGGCGGCGGCGATGCCCGCGCGGCGGCCGAACACGTTGATGTCCAGCAACGAGTTCGTGCCGAGCCGGTTCGCGCCGTGCACCGACACGCACGCGCACTCGCCGGCGGCGTAGAGGCCGGGCACGACGTTGTCGTTGTCCCGCAGCACCTCGCCGTGCACGTTGGTGGGGATGCCGCCCATCGCGTAGTGCGCGGTCGGGTACACCGGCACCGGCTCCTTCACCGGGTCGACCGCGAGGTACGTGCGGGCGAACTCGGTGATGTCGGGCAGCTTGCTCTCCAGCACCTCCGCGCCCAGGTGCGTGCAGTCGAGCAGCACGTAGTCCTTGTTCGGGCCCGCGCCGCGGCCTTCCAGCACCTCCAGCGCCATGGACCGGGCCACGATGTCGCGCGGCGCGAGGTCCTTGATCGTCGGCGCGTAGCGCTCCATGAACCGCTCGCCGGACGCGTTGCGCAGGATCGCGCCCTCGCCGCGCGCGCCCTCGGTGAGCAGGATGCCCAGGCCCGCGAGACCGGTCGGGTGGAACTGGTAGAACTCCATGTCCTCCAGCGGCAGGCCCTTGCGGAACACGATGCCCATGCCGTCGCCGGTCAGCGTGTGCGCGTTGGACGTGGTCTTGAAGACCTTGCCGAAGCCGCCGGTGGCGAACACCACGGACTTGGCCTGGAACACGTGGATCTCGCCGGTCGCCAGCTCGTAGGCCACCGCGCCGGTGCACACCGGGCCGTCGGCGGTCTCGGTCAGGCAGATGTCGAGGACGTAGAACTCGTTGAAGAACTCGATGCCGTGCTTGACGCAGTTCTGGTACAGCGTCTGCAGGATCATGTGACCGGTGCGGTCGGCCGCGTAGCAGGCCCGGCGCACGGCCGCCTCGCCGTGGTTGCGGGTGTGGCCGCCGAACCGCCGCTGGTCGATCTTGCCCTCGGGCGTGCGGTTGAACGGCAGGCCCATCTTCTCCAGGTCGAGGACCGCGTCGATGGCCTCCTTCGCCATGATCTCGGCGGCGTCCTGGTCGACCAGGTAGTCACCGCCCTTGATCGTGTCGAAGGTGTGCCACTCCCAGTTGTCCTCCTCCACGTTCGCCAGCGCGGCGCACATGCCGCCCTGCGCCGCGCCGGTGTGGGAACGCGTGGGGTAGAGCTTGGTGAGCACCGCCGTGCGGGCGCGCTGGCCGGACTCGATCGCCGCGCGCATGCCGGCGCCACCCGCGCCGATGATGACGACGTCGTACTTGTGGAACTGCATGGCTGTGAGCACTCCCCGCAGCGGGTCAGTCGGTGATGTTCGGGTCGAAGGTGAAGATCACGTACGTGCCCAGGCCGACGATCAGCACCATCGACACGAACAGCAGCACCTTCAGCCAGAACCGGGTCGCGTCCTTGCGGGCGTAGTCGTTGATCACGGTGCGCAGGCCGTTGCCGCCGTGGATCTGGGCCAGCCACAGCATCGCCAGGTCCCAGAACTGCCAGAACGGCGAGGCCCACCGGCCCGCGACGAAACCGAAGTTGATGCGGTGCACGCCGCCGTCGAGGATGTTCATGATGAACAGGTGCCCCAGCACCAGCACCACCAGCGCGACGCCCGAGATGCGCATGAACAGCCAGCTGTACAGCTCGAAGTTGCTGCGGCGGGCGGCGGGCCGGCGCGGCGAGCGGGGCTTGTCGAGGGTCAGGGATTCGCTCATGATCAGTGACCCCCGCCGAACAGGTCGGTAATCGTGCGGACCATCATGAAGTAGGTGCCGGGGACCATCACCAGCACCCAGACGCCGAGCACCGCCCACAGCATCGACTTCTGGTAGCGCGCGCCCTTCTCCCAGAAGTCGACGAGCATCACCCGGATGCCGTTGAGCGCGTGGTAGAGGACCGCGCCGACCAGGCCGACCTCGAACAGGTTGACGACCGGGTTCTTGTAGGTCTCGATGACCTTGTCGTACGCGTCCGGCGACACCCGCACCAGCGCGGTGTCCAGGACGTGCGCGAACAGGAAGAAGAACGTCAACACACCGGTGATGCGGTGGGCGACCCAGGACCACATGCCCAGGTCGCCGCGGTAGAGCGTGCCGCCCCCCTTAGAGGTGCCCGACCGCTCGGGTGCGGTGGTGCCGGCCATGCGCAACGGCCTCCAGCGTCAGTGGTGGACTGGTCTCCGGTACGTGCGTACTCGGACCTTGACCCTCGGATGCTAGACCCGCTCGCGCCACCCGACCCAACAGCCCGACCCGTCTGTGAGCGACGAGACACCGGGTGGTCACTGGATCGATTCGCCTCACCGTTCGGGGCGTCCGGCAGTGCGATGCCGATCACCCTGAAGGGTGATCGGCACCGTCCACTGCGGACCCGTCCCGCCGGTCAGCGGGGCCGGTAGGTGGCCACCCCGCGCACGACCGCGAGGTCGACGTGGACCTCCGGCCGGACCGGGCCGGTGAACGGCGCCAGTCGCACCGGCTGCGGCACGCCGGGCAGGTGGATGACGACGTTCACACCCAGCCGGGTGGCGATGAGCCGCCCGGCGAGGTCCCGGGCGTTGCCCGCGCGGGCGTTCTCGGCCGGGTCCTGGAGCGACCAGTTCAGGTTCTCGACCAGCGCTCCGTACAGGTGGGTCTTGCGCATCGGGTGGGCCGCGGTGAAGCCGGCCACCTGCTCGGGGATGCCCGTGGCGGAGGTCACCACCTCCTGCCGCAGGTGCGCCGGCGCGACGTTGACGACCTGCGCGACGGCCGCGAACAACCCGCCCGGCGCCGGTGGCGGCGCGGAGGGCAGGAGGTCGTGCGCGGTGAAGCGGAGGTGGACGAGGGCTTCGTCGACGAGCTCCCGGGGCACCGCCCCGTGGTGGTGGGCGCCGTGGGGGAGCACGCCGTGGGGGACCGGTCCTGTGAGCGGCACCGCACCGGTGTTCGGAGTGGACGGTGTGCCGGGGACCGGGGGCGTGGGGACGTGCGGGGTCGGTGCGCCGTTGGTGGCCGGGTGCGCCGAGGCCGGCGGAACGGTGCCGGGCTCGTGGTCGCGGCCGGGTGCCCCCTCCACCGGGTTCGGCTCGTGCTGCCGGGGCGACCCCTCGACGTCGCCGGGCCCGCGCGACTCCAGCGCGTGCATCCGGTTCTCGACCAGCCACAGGTTGCGCGGCTTGACCCGGGCGTCCGGCGCGTCGAGGTCGGCGGTCATCGGGCCGCTGTCGGCGACCACGCGGCCCTTGCCGTCCCGGTGCTGGAAGATCGGCTTGACCGGTCCGGTCTCGAAGTACTCGTCGTGCAGGCCGAGGAAGTGGCCGACCTCGTGGCCGAGCACCCGCGCGTCGGAGTCGACGGGCCAGTTCAGCTGGTTGGCCCGGCCGTCCGGCGGGGTGACGGCGACGGTGCCGTGCGCGTCGGCCGCGTTGTCGGTGAACTCGACCGTGACGTGGAACTGCTCGCCGCTCGGCAGCCGGTTGCCGCGGTTGAACAGCGCGTCCACGCCCTCGCGGGTCCTGGCCCGGACCGCGGCCACCTGGTCGGGGGTCGCGGCGCCGGGGTCGAGGAACACCTTGACGGTGAAGTCGCGCACCGGCACGCCGGCGACGTCCAGCACTCGGGTGTCGTAGGCGATCGGCCCGCGCCAGGCGCGCATGGTGGTGCCGTCGGGGCCGACGGTGGTGCTGTCGAGGACGCCGCCGTCCTCGCCGCGGACCGTGCCGGTGATCGGCGCGTTCGCCCTGGCCGCGCGGATGTCGGCCTCGGTGGCGGCGTCGGCGCGGGCGTCGAACCAGTCGGCGGTGGGCGCCGGGCTGTGCCGCCAGGACGGGTCGTCCAGGACGGGGTGGGGGCCCTGCGGTCGCGTGGAGGTGATGACGGTGTCGGTGACCCGTTCGCCCACGGGGGCGGCGGGGGGTGTCCAGCCGTCGGGGCGGCGCAGGTCGTGGTCCACGTGGACGTCGGTCGTGCCGGTGGCGTCCGCGTCGCGGGCGGTGGCCGGGACGCCCCTGGCGGCCAGCGCGTCGGCGACGGCTCGGGCGCCGGGCCCGGACACCTCGACGGTGGCGGGGCGGTAGCCGTTGCGGTCGCGCGTCGCGTTGGTCTCGGCGAGGTCGGCGGCGAGGGCGTCCACGCGGGCCGACTGGTCGGGCGGGAGCGGGGCGTTCGGCGGGAGGTCGAGCGACAGCTCGGGGCGGGGTGCGCGCGGGTCCGGTGCGGCCGACTGCGGTGCTGTCGACTGCGGTGCGGCCGACTGTGCGGTGGACTGCGGCGCGGTGGGTTGCGGCGCGGTGGGTTGCGGCGCGGTGGGCTGGGCCGGTGTGGTGTGGGCTGGCGGCTCGGGCGGTGCGGTGGCGTCGGAGCCGGACCGGTTGGTCGGTTCCGACGTCGGGGTCGGTGCCATCGGCAGGTCGGGGGCGGGCCCGGTGGTCGGTTGCGGTGTGTCGGTGCCGGTGTCGGTGGTGGTGTCCGGGCCGGGCGCGGTGGTGGGTCGCGGTGCGTCGGTGGTGGTGGTCGTGGTGTCCGGGTCGCTCGGTGGGGCCGGTGGTGTGGTGTCGGTGGTCGTGGTGGTGGACGGCGCGGGGGGTGGGGTCGGGCGGTTGAAGTCGGCGATGCGCTGGTCCACGTCGATGCGGGCGTTCCACCAGTCGCGTTGGCGGGCGTCCGCCTCGGTCCGGCGGTTGTCCAGCTCGACCTCGGCGGCGGTGATCTCCGCCTCCAGGGCCGCGATGGCGGCCTCGACCCGCTGCTGCTCCCGCCGCGCCGCCTCACGGGCGTCCGCCGCGCGTCGCGCCTCCGCACGCCCGTCGTCCAGCGCGGTGCCCGCGGTCAGCAGGTCGTCCCGCGCGGTGTCGAGGGCGCTGTCCGCGGTGCCCAGGTCGGTCCGCGCCTGCTCGGCGGCGAGCCGCGCCCGGTCGGCCCTGCCCTGCGCCTCGGCCTGCTCGGCGAGCGCCGCGGTGTTGGCGTCGCGGGCCGCGTCGGCGACCGCCGCGGCCGCGTCGACGTCCTCCGAACGGGCGTCGCGCGCGGCACGGGCGTCGTCCACCTCGCCCACCAGGCCCTTGCCCACCGGGTCGACGGCGATCGGGGGCGCGCCCTCCGGCCGGTTGTCCAGGTACGCGTCGAGGTCGGCCTGTGCGACGTCCAACGCCGCCTGGGCGTCGTCCAGCGCGCGCTGCGCCGCCTGCAACCTCGCGTTCGCGTCGGCCAGGTCACGCCCGGTGGTCCGCACGTCGGCGTCGGCGGCGGCAGCCGCGTCCCGCGCGTCCCGGTGCGCCGACTCCAGGTCGGCCACCTGCCGGCGCAGGTCGTCGACCGCCCGGCCCGCGTCGTCACGCCTGGTCCGCGCGTCCTGGACGGCCTGCTCCAGGGCGGGCACGCGGGCGTCCGCGGCCAGGTGACCACCGATCGCGTCGTTGTGCCGCCCCAGCGAGGTCGTCAGGTCCCGCTGGAGCCGCGCGACGTCGGCGGCCACGCGGTTGATCACGGCCTGCGCGTCGTGCCGCGCCTTGTCGACCTCCAGCTCGGCGTCGCGCCACGCCTTGGCGGTGTCCTTCACCCTGGTCTGCGCGTCGGTCAGGCCGCTGTCGAAGTCGCGGCCCAGCACCGCCTCGGCCTCCGCCGACGGCATCCGCACCGACGCCGAGCCCGGCACGGCCAGGTCGACCACGCCGGTCCGGCCGCCGACCGTGGCGACCACGCGGTACTCCACGTCGAACTCGACCAGGCCGGTGCGGCCCTGCGGCTTGAGGTTGTTGACCTTGTTGGTCGCCGCGCCGCCGGACAGCGCCTCGGCGTCCTCGGCGGCGTGCCGGGTCTCGACGCCGCCGGTGGTGAAGCCCGCGGTGTCCTTCGGGTCCGGGTTCGGCTTGACCGAGGCGCTGCCGGTCGCCCAGCCCACCGACACGTCGCCGGTCTCGCTGTGCTTGGCCTCGCCGGACGTCGTCGTGACCGACGACTTCGGGTTCTCCAGGTTCACGCCGTCGCTGAGACCGCCCAACCGGGGGTTGACCAGCTTCGCGTACACCTTGACGTCGGCGTGCTGCCCGAACGTCAGCGCGGCCTCGTGCAGCCCCGGCACGGCCAGCGGGCCGTCGAGCATGCCCGGCAGGCTCGGCTGGAGGTTCTCCGAGCCGAGCGCGGACAGCAGCGTGTTGAGCGGTCCGGTGCCCTTGCCGGTGATGCCCTGGTTCGCGCCCGCGGCGGTCAGCGCCTGGATCGCCGCGGCACGCAGGTCGCGCGCGCCGCGCAGGTTCTCGACCGACGCCTTGGCCGGCAACGCGGCGGGGTTGCCGTCGCGCTGCCAGGCCGCCGCCGCGTCCGGCGTGCCCTGCGCGGCCGGTCGGGCGGTCGTGGTCGACGCGTAGCCCGCGGGCGGGGTGGCGGCCGGGGTGAACACCTTCTGGTTGTCCGCGTGCAGCCGCACGCCGATGTCCTGCGGCCCGGTGGTGGCCCTCGTGACGACCTGGTCGCCCTTCTCCACGACCAGCTCGAACTCGATCGGCACGGTGTACTTCGCGGCCGGGCCGCCGCCCGCGCGCAGGTGCCCGAACTGGGTGGTGGTGGCCTTGGTGACGGTGCTGCTGTGCTGCTGGCCGACGTTGGCCGCGGCGATCACGCCCGCCCCGCCGGACACGTTCGGGTTCGCGCTGCCGGGCTGGCCCAGGCCGGGTGCCTTGAGGCCGAGCCCCCACCCGGTGGACCTGCCCTGCCCGTCGGTGACCTTCAGCGCGCCCGCGATGGTGTGCTCGATGTCGACGCCGTCGTTGACCACGCCCCGGAACGTCGGCGCGTCCGTGATCCGGGCCTTCAGCGTGACCTGGTAGGTGTCCTTGCCGAACGTGCCCGGCTGGTGCACCAGCAGCGGCACGCCGCCGTCCAGCGCGCTGTCGATCATCGCCTTCGCGCTCGTCGGCGAGGTGAAGTCGACCAGCCGCTGGAAGTTGTTCATCGAGTCCTTGAGGACCGAGTCCGGTACCAGCTCGCCCTTGAACCGGCCGCCCGTCCTGGTGTTCAGGTCCCTGATCAGGCCCGACACCGCGCCCGAGAGGTCCGGGGCCGTGTCCAGCGAGCTGAGGCCGAGCGAGCTGGGGTGGTCCGGGGTCAGCGACGCCGGGGGCGCCATCGAGCCGAACGCGGGCGGCGGCGTCTTCGGCTTCACGTTCGGCAGCACGCCGAGGTCGCGTGCCACGTCCTCGCTGACCCGCACGAACACGCCGCCGGGCAGGGTCACCTTCGCGCCCTCTACGCGCGGGGTGCCGCCGTAGACGGCGTTGCCCGACCGGCTCTCGCCGACCACGGTGACGTCCGCGTCGAGCTGGATCAGCACGGTCCGGGCGTTCGGCGGCGTGACCACGTTGCGGTCCACGCTGCCGCCGACCTCGGTCGCGCTGGTCTTCGACGACGAGTACGGCGTGACCTTGCCCGCCACCGCCACGCCGCCCGAGCCGGACGCGGGCGTCGGCTGACCCGCGGGCGGCGGCGTCGTGTTCGGCTTGACCGGCAGGTTGATGCCGCCGGTCAGGTCGACCGCGTGGCTGCTGCTCCTGGCGTCACCGGCCTTGTAACCGCCGGTGGTCGCGTTCTCGGTGCCCGTGTCGTCCGCGATCGACACCAGCTTCGGGTTGCCCAGCTCGATCGCCATGCCGATCGCGCCCGTGCGGTCGGTGACCCGGCGGCCGTACTTCAGGCCGTTCTCCTGCATGCCGGTCTCGGTCAGCTTGCGGAGGTTCGCCTTGATGCTCTCGGGGCTGAACAGCTTGTCGAGCTGGTTGCGGGCCTCCGTGCCGGGCACGGTCAGCGACGAGTCGCCCCTGGCCGCCCGGTTCAGCGCGTCGACGGCCTGGTCGCGCAGCGCCTCGGTGTTGACGACCGCCTCGACGTGCAGGAACTCCGGCGCGGGCGGCCGGGGCGTCGACGGGTTGAGCAGCTCCTTGATCGACGGCGGCCGGTCCAGCCTGGTGGCCACCGGGGCGCCCGGCCGGAACCCGGACGGGTCGTTGTCGGGCGACGAGCTGTCCGACACCCACAGGTGCACCGGGCCGGAGATCCGGTCCAGGCTCGTCACGCCGGGCGGGTTGGGCCCGCCGGTCCTCGCGACCACCCTCGGCTCGGGCACCTGCCGGAACGGCGAGCCGGGCGTCACCCGCTTCACCCACGACCGGTTGCGGCTGAACGTGGTGATCTCGACGTCGAACACCAGGTCCTGCGCGAACACCTGGGCGTTCGGGCTGCCGACGTTCAGGCCGGTGCTGCCGACCGTGGGACCGCCGGTGTTCTTGGTGCCCCACCCGTAGGTGTACTTCGCGCCGAACTGCGGGGTCGGCGTGAGCGAGGCGTCGGCGGTCTTCGCCGGGAACACCACCTTGCCCTCGACGCCGACGTTGACCGACTTCTGCGTGGCGGTCGTGCTGTCCAGCCTCGGCGCGGTGGTCGCCGAGCCGCGCACGTTGCGCGCGTCGACCTGGCCCAGGTGGCTGCTGCTCACCGGCCGGGCCCGGACGGTGATGTTGACGTACTCGTTGGTGCTCAGGCCGCGCTTCTTCAGCTGCACCTGCACGCCGGGGCCGAGCAGGCTGTCCATCTTGGCCTTCAGCGCCGTCGGCGACAGCTCCGCGTCGAGCTTGCGCTGGTTCGCCATCGCCTCGGCGACGTCGGCCAGGCCCTGCCCCTTGCGCGAGCCGGCGTCCGGGCTGTTCCAGTCGGGCAGGAACTTCCCGAAGCCGGGCAGGTCCCGCAACGCCGACTGCACCTGCGCCTGCACCTGCGCGCCGGGGCCGAACTCGCCGACCTTGACGTTGCCCGCGGCCAGGTCGGCGGCCAGGTAGGGCGGCAGGAACCTGGTCCCCGCCGTGCCCGCCTTGGTCAGGCCGGCGTCGGTGCCGGGCGGCACCGGCAGCGCCAGGGAGGCGGCCTCGGGCAGGCCGATCCGCATGTAGGTGGTGACGGGCGTGACGACGTCCGCGCCGTTGGGCGTGCGGATGTGCACGTTCGCGGTCACCTTGTACAGGCCGGTGTCGCCCTTGAGCTGGATGCCGGTGCGGGTGCCGGAGTTCGTGCCCGCGGCGGACGTCTCCGAGGTCCGCGCCGAGTAGCCGCCCGTGACGCCGGCACCCCCGCCGATGACGCCCGGCAGGCCCACGCCGCCGCCGACGCCGGCCGTGACGTCGAAGCCCGTCTTCGTGGTGGAGGACACGGAGCTGCCGGTGGCCTGGGACTCGTGCAGCCGCAGCTGGGCGGCACCGGTCGTGCCGACCAGCTCGGCGGTCAGCAGGGTGGCCTTCATCTGCACGGCGCTGGCCTTGCTGCCGTGCGGGCTGAGCAGGTCCGGCGAGGTGACCCAGCCGCCCAGCATCGCGCCGAGGTTGTCCCGGACCGTGGTGGGGTTGAGGAAGTCCCGCAGCGCGGTGCGGCCCGGCGCGCCGATCCTGGTGATCGACGGGTGCATCTTCGCGGCGACGTCCGCGAACGCCTTCCCGGCGTCGAAGTCCGTGACCGCCTCGGGCGTCGGGTGCTCCAGCTTCGCGTCCCAGCCGGGCGGGAGGGCCGCGGCGGGCTGGGCGTTGCCGGAGTTCGCGATCGTCTCCAGGTCGTTCGGCACGGCCAGGGTGACGCCGCCGTTGACCGCCTGCGGCGGGCGCGCGGTGCCGTTGGCGGCGGTGAGCGTGACCTTGAAGGAGACCGGGACGTCGACGTTGGTGGAGCTCTCGCCGCCGCGGATGATCCGCTGGTCGACCGTGCCCGACGACGTGCTCAGCGTGGTGGCGGGCGTGGCGAGCTGCGCCTTGCCGGCCAGCGACCCGTACGGGCCGACGCCCGCGCTCGCGCCCGCCGCGAGGCCCACGTCGTTGGCGGTGGTCAGGTTGGTGGCCGTGCCCGTGGTGGCGGCCGACTGGGCGGCCATGTCCACCTTGGTGGTGGTGGACGGCGTGCTGGTGACGGCGGCGTCGTCGGCCGGCGGGAGCATCGTGGCCTGGACGTTCGCCTCGTACCAGGTGCCGTCGATCCTGACCTGGAAGTCGCGGCCCCGGCCCAGGAACGACTCGAAGTTGGTCTCGATCGCGCTCTCGATGACCGCCGCGTCGGCCGGTGTGATGCCCGTCATCGTGGCGGTGACCTGCTGCGCGCCCCGCACGTCGGTGGGCGCGACGGTGCCGAGCGCCTTGCCGTGCTGGACGAAGTCGGGCAGGTTCCGGGACGCGAGCACCGGCCTCGGCGCCGGGGCGGGTGCGGGGTTGGGCGCCGGGTTGGGTGCGGGGTTGGGCGCGGGGAGCGGTGTCGCGGCGGTGGTGACCGGGTTGGGTGCCGCGGGGTTGGGTGCCGCGGGGTTGGGTGCGGCGGCCGGGCCGGTCTGGTTGGGGAGGTTCACCAGCGGGATCGGCGCGGAGATCGTCGGCGGTGCGGACGGGGTCGAGCGGAACGGGTTGCGCCACGGCGCGTTCGGCGGCTGGACGTCGCCGTCGACACCTCGCGTGGTGTTGGGGACCGGCGGCGCCGGGCGCGTCGACGAGCCGGAGGGCCGGGGACCGGTGAAGTAGTCGTCCAGCATCGTCCGGAACGTGGCGTCGGCGTCGAACTTGTCCCACTTGGATCGGGGCCGGTCGAACTCGCGGTTCAGCGCGTCGACGTTGCCCTGGTAGCGGTTGTCGCCGTTGGGGAACTGGTTGTAGTGGCTCGGCCGGCCGTCGCGCTCGGCGAGGGCGTCGGTGATCCGGCGGGCCAGCAGCTCCGTCATGGCCTCGTCGGGGTTGAGGTTCTTGTTGAAGACGCCGCCCTGCCCGTCGCGGTGCGCGAAGGTCTGGCTGCTGCCCACCGAGTGCACGTGCATGAACTCGTGGGTCAGCAGGTGGCGGATGGCGTCGGCCTTGCGCGCGCTGTCGGTGGTGAGGCCGTCGAGGTGGTCGGTGTTGAGCAGGACGTGCCCGTTGACCGCCCGCGCCGGGTTGGTGAGGTTGTCGTCGACCAGCGCCTGGCGCGCGGCGGCGACGTTGCCGTTGGGGCCGACCTTGGCCTGGACGACCTGGTCGAGCAGCGCGTCGAGGCGCGCGGCGGCGTTCGGGTCGCCGTCGTTGAGCCGGCGCAGGAAGTCGCCGGCCAGGATCTCGTCGCGGACCGGCCCGGGGTCGATGCCCTGACCGGTGAGCTGGTCGACGGTCATGTCGGTCTCGCTGCGGCCCTCGGTCTTGAGCGCCGCGTCGAGCTCCTGCTGGACGGCGAAGTGCTTGGCGAACGTGTTCTGGTCGACCTGGACGACCAGGTCGGGGTCCACGTTCGGCGCGGTGGTGACGCCGAACTCGCCGAGTGTGCCGAACAGGGCGTCGAACCCGGCCTTGACCTCGCCGAGGTCGACCCGCACGCCCGCGATCGTCATCGGCACCGGCGGGATCACGTCCGGCAGCCTGCTCGCGACGCCGGTGGTCAGGGCGGCGTCCCGGCGGTCCGAGAACGGTGCCGCTGGCGCGGTGGTCGTCGGGGTCGCCACCGGGGGCACCCCGGGCGGGGGCGGCGGTGCCTGCGAGCCCGGGGCTTGCGGTGCCGGTGGTGCCTGCGGTGCCGGTGGTGCCTGGGGCGGCGGTGGTGCCTGGGGGGCGGCCGTCGACCCGGGCGGGGGCGGCGGCGAAGGGGGTACCGAAGCCCGCTGCGTGGAGCCGGGCTGCGTCGAGCCGGGTGGGGGCGGCGGCGGAGGAGGCACGGGCGCCTGCTGCGCGGAGCCCGGCGGTGGCGGTGGCGGAGGTGGCGGCGGGGCGGCCGGGTCGTTGCCGGGACGCGTCTCGGGACGGGCGCCCTGGTCGGGCGGGCGCGGCGGCGGGACCTGGCGCGGCGAGTCCGGGTCGTGCAGGGTCGCGTGGGTGCCGTCGGGCACCATCACCTGGCTGTCGGTAGTGCGCTCGATCTGCCACAGGTGCCGGGGCTTGATCGACGGGTCGGCGTGCACGCCCGCGCCCATGATGCCGTCGTCGTTGACGACCAGGTTCGACCGGGTGTGGCCGGGCGGCAGCGGCTTGCCGTCGCTGTTGAAGACGCGCGCGCTCGGACCGGCCGCGTCCTGGTACTCGTCCGGCAGGCCGAAGTAGTGCGCCACCTCGTGGGCGAGCACGTTCGACGAGGTGTTGGTGCCCCAGTGCAGCTGGTCGGCGTCGGCCTTGGTGGTCAGGTCGACCGTGGTGTGCGCCTGGCTCGGGTCGGTGACGAACTCCACCCTGGCGTGGAACTGGTCGCCGGACGGCAGCCGGTAGCCCTGGTTCAGCAGCCGGTCCACGCCCTCGACGGTCTTCCCCTTCACCGCGTCCACATCGGACTGCGTGACGCCGTCGCCGGGGTTGAGGTGGACCTTGAGCGTGTACTCCTTCACCCAGGTGCCGGGCGCGACCTCCATGCGGCGCACGTCGTGCCGGATCAGGCCGGTCAGGGAGTCGACGCGGCCGGGCGTGCTGGACCGCTGCACGTCCGCGACCTCCGTGTCGACCGTGCGCACGGGGGCCTTGTCGCGCACCGAGTCCCACGCCGCCGAGGGCTGCGGGTCCTTCGGGGCGAACCAGTCCGCGGTCGTCGCCGTGCTGTGCCGCCACGACTCGTCGGTGGTGACGTCCCGGCCGGTGGTCGGCGGGGACACGACGTCGCCGGTGGTAGTGGTGGTGGCGGGCGGCGCGGCGCGCGTGGCCGACGGCTCCGGACGCCCCGGACCACCGAAGTAGTCGTCGAGCATCGTCTGGAACGTCGTGTCGGCGTTGAACTTGTCCCACCTGGGGCGGGGGCGGTCGAACTCCTTGTTCAGCGCGTCGATGTTGTCCTGGTAGCGGTTGTCGCCGCTGGGGAGGAACTGGTTGTACTGGCTGGGGCGGCCGTCGCGCGCGGCGAGCGCGTCGGTGACGGTGCGGGCCAGCAGCTCGGTGGTGGCCTCGTCGGGGTTGAGGTTCTTGCTGAACACGCCGCCCTGGCCGTCGCGGTGGGCGAACGTGACGTCGCTGCCGACCGAGTGCACGTGCATGAACTCGTGCACGAGCAGGTGGCGGATGGCGTCGGCCTTGCGCGTGGGGTCCTTGGCGAGGCCGTCGAGGTGGTCGGTGTTGAGCAGCACGTGGCCGTTGATGGAGCGGGCCGGGTTCGTCAGCGTGTTGTCGACGAGGGCCTGCCGCGTCGCGTCGACATCGCCGTTCGGGCCGACCTTGGCCTGGACGACCTGGTCGAGCAGCGCGTCGAGGCGGGCGGCGGTGGCCGCGTCCCCGTCGGCGAGGCGGTGCATGAAGCCGTCGGAGAGGATCTCGTCGCGGACCTGGCGAGCGTCGATGCCCTGGTTCCGGAGGTCGTCGACGGTGACGTCGGACTCGCCCCGGTTGTCGGTCTTCAGCGCCGCGTCCAGCTCCTGCTGGACGGCGAAGTGCTTGGCGAAGGAGTGCTGGTCGAGCCGGACGACGAGGTCGGGGTCGACGTTGGGCGTCTTGGTGACGCCGTGGTTGTCGCGCAGCGTGCCGAAGAGCGCTTCGAACCCGGCCTTGACCTGCCCGAGGTCGACCTGGGCGCCCGCGATGTCCATCGGCATCGGGGTGATCTGCGCGGGCAGCCGGTCGAGCGTGCCGTCGCGCAGGCCGTCGTCCCGCCTGGCCGAGAACGGGCCTGAGGTGGGGGCGGGCGCGGTGGTGGGCGCGGTCAAGCCGTCCGGCGGGGGCGGCGGCACGAGTGCCGCGACGCCCGGCGGGAGCGGTGGCACGCCGACGCCGGGTGGCGGGGGTGCGGCCGGCGCCTGGCTGCCCGGTGCCTGGGGTCCCGGAGGCGGCGGGGGCGGGGGTGGCGCGGTCGGTGTCGGGTTCCCCGGTGCCTGGGGTCCTGGCGGCGGGGGCGGTGGCGGCGGCGGGGGTGCGGCCGGTGTCTGGTTGGGGGCCGGTGTCTGGTTGGCGGGTGGGGGCGGTGGCGGGGGAGGCGGCGGCGCGGTGGGCGCCTGGTTCTGCTGTACGGGCGGCGTGCCGTCGGTGGACGGCGCCGGTCGGGTGGTGGTGTCGGAGGACGGCGGCGCGGGCCGGGTGCCGGCGGGCGCGGGCGCGTCGACCGGGGGTGGTGCGGGTCGGGTGCTGACGGGTGCGGGTGCGGGCGTGGTCGCCGGCGGCGGTGTGTCGACCGGCGGTGCGGGCCGGGTGCTGACCGGAGCCGGGCTCGGCGTGGTGGCGGCCGGTGGGGTGGCGGCCGGTGGGGTGGCGGCCGGTGGGGTGGGGCGGCTGCTCGCCGGCGCGGGCGGCGGGGTGTCGACCGCCGGGGTGGGGCGGGTGTTGGCCGGTGCCGGGCTCGGCGTGGTCGGCGGCGGGACGTCGAGCGGTGGCGCCGGTCGAGTGGTGGCCGGCGTCGGCGAGGGGGTGGCAGGCGGTGGGACGTCGAGGGACGGTGCCGGTCGGGTGGTGGCCGGGGCCGGCGGTGGGGTGGTGGCGGTCGGTGGGGTCGGGCGGGTGCCCGCTGTGGTGGGCGGGTTGGTGGTGGGCGGGTTGGTGCTGGCCGGTGGTGTGGGGTCGGTGGTCGGTGCGGGGGAGCGAGGGCTCGTCGGGGCCGGCGGTGGGGTGAGGGTGGCCGGTGGGGGCGGTGCCGTGGTGGCCGCCGGCTTGTTCGTCGGCGGTGCCGGGGGTGCGGTGGTGGCCGGTGGGGCGTCGACCGAGGGTGCCGGGCGGGTGGCCGGTGGGGTGGTGACCGGTGCCGGCGGTGGAGTGGTGGCGGCCGGTGGGGTGCTCAGGCTGGTCGGGGTCGGCTTGGGGGCCGGGGGCGGCGTGGAGGGCGAAGTGGGCGGGGCCTTGGTGACGGTGCCGTCGCCGGTCGGTGGCTTGGGGGTGTCGAAGACGCCCTTGTCCGAGCTGCCGCCGAACTTGGTCGAGCGGTCCGTCGACGGGCTCGCGCCCGGAGCACCCGCGGCCGGTGGCGGGGCGACCGGGGGTGCGGCCGCCGGCGAGGGGGTGGGGGACGGCTTCGCGCTCGGCGCGTCGGCGGTCGGCGAGCCCGGGGTGCTGACGGTCGGCTTCGGACCGGTCGGTGAGGTCGTGGGTGCGCCGGTGGTCGGCGAGGCCGCAGGAGCGCTGACGGTCGGCGGGGCCGCGGGGGCGCTCACGGTCGGCGAGCCGGTCGGCGCGGGTGCAGGGGCGCTCGTGGTCGGCTTCGGGCCGGTCGGTGCCGCGGGCGTGCTCAGGGTCGGCTTCGGCGCGGGTGGAGGTGTGGAGGCCGAGGTGGGTGGGGCCTTGGTGATGTTGCCGTCGCCGGTGGGTGGTTTGGGTGCGTCGAAGACGCCCTTGCCGGGTCCGCCGGTGTACTTGCTGGAGCGGTCCGTGCCACCGCCCGCCCCGTGCGCGCCACCGCCGGGAGCCATCGGGGCACCGGCCGCCGGGGGTGTCGTCGGCGCGCTCGGCGGCGTCACGGAGGGCGACGACTTCGGGCCGGTCGACGGCGGCGCGGTCGCGGTGCTCGGGCCGCTCGCCGCGGGCGTGCTCAGGGTCGGCTTCGGCGCGGGTGGAGGTGTGGAGGTCGAGGTGGGTGGGGCCTTGGTGATGTTGCCGTCGCCGGTGGGTGGTTTGGGTGCGTCGAAGACGCCCTTGCCGGGTCCGCCGGTGTACTTGCTGGAG
>NZ_JBITXT010000003.1:501973-649037 GCF_044544865.1 Actinosynnema sp. NPDC053489
AGCGGTCCGAGCCGCCACCCGCCCCGTGCGCCCCGCCACCGGGAGCCATCGGCGCGCCGGCCGCCGGCGGGGTCGAGGTCGACGGCGTGCCGGGCAGCCCTCCGGTGATCGAACGGGACGCCGTGCTCCCGCCCGGCGTGGTCGCGCCGGTCGCCGGACCGACCCCCGGCGTCGGCCCGCCCTTCACGGCCGGGCCGCCGGGAACGCCACCCGAGGCACCACCGGGCAACCCGCCCACGGGCGGGATCGAGGCACCACCGGGCGCCTTCACCCCACCCGGCGTGCCGGTCCCGGTCGCGCCGGGCACGTTCTTGACCGGTCCGACGGCCGGTCCCCCGGTGCCCTTCGTGCCGCCGGGGGAGGACGTGCCGGGCGCACCGGGCAGGCCGCTGATCGGCGACACGGACGGTCCACCGGGCGCCTTCACCCCACCCGGCGCGCCGGTCCCGGTCGCGCCGGGCAGGTTCTTGACCGGTCCGACGGCCGGTCCGCCGGCACCCTTCGTGCCGCCGGGGGAGGACGTGCCGGGCGCACCGGGCAGGCCGCTGATCGGCGACACGGACGGGCCGCCGGGGGTCTTCACGCCGCCGGGCGCGTTCGGCCCGGTCGCGCCGGGCAGGTTCTTGACCGGTCCCACGGCCGGTCCGCCGGCACCCTTCGTGCCACCGGAGCCGTTGGGCCCCGTGGCGCCGGGCAGGTCCTTCACCGGCCCCACGGCAGGCCCGCCGGGGGTCTTCACCCCGCCGGGCGCGTTCGGCCCGGTCGCGCCGGGCAGGTTCTTGACCGGCCCGACCGCCGGCCCGCCGGCACTCTTCGTCCCACCCGAGCCGTTGGGACCGCTCGCGCCCGGCACGTTCTTCACCGGCGTCACGGACGGCCCGCCCGCGCCCTTCGTGCCACCCGACCCGTTCGGACCGGACGCCCCCGGCACGTTCGTGACCGGCGTGACCGCCGGCCCACCGGGCCCCTTCGACCCGATCGGGCCGCTGCCCGGCGAACCCGGCAGCCGCTGCGCGCCCGAGTTCGGGTCGATCTTGGTGAACTGGTCGCGCGCGAACTGGTCGTTCTGCACGTGCGTCTGGACCGTGGCCTTGAGCCCCGACTGGACGTTGCCCATCGCGGACGACGCGTTGTTCGCCTGCTTCACGGAGGCGTCGTTCGAGCTGTTCAACGCGGGCACCGCGACGATCCCGATCGGACCGAGCGCGTTCGGCGCGAGCTTGAGGCCCTGCAAGCCGCTGGAGATCGCGGCCAGCCGGGACTGGAAGTCGCCCGCCCGCCGCTGGAGCGCGTCCATCGAGGACTCGTTCATGCCGAAGCCGCTGTTGCCGGTCGGCCCACCCGGCGACGACGGCGATCCGGGAGGGGGCGGTGACGACGGGTTGCCCGAGGGGTTGGGGTTCGGGTTCGGGTTGACGCCGCCGCCACCGCGTGCCATCGCTGGTTCTCCGGACTTCTTCGATCAGACCTGGACGGAACTGGTGGACGTCCCGCTCGACGCGGGCTGCGAGTACTGCGCCTGGAACGAGTCGTAGCTCGACTTGGCCGCCTTGCCCGCCGCCTTGGCGTCGCTCGCCGCCTGCTCGACCTTCGTGCCGGCCTGCTCGGCCCGGCGCGAGGCCTCCTCGGCGGCCTTGATGTCGGCCTCGCTGCCGGACGCGAACGCCTTGGCGTTGGCCTCGGCCGCCGCCGCGTTGGCCGCCGCGTAGTCGACGTTCGCCTGCTCGTAGGTGGCGTTCGCCGCCTTCGCCGCGTCGTTCTTGCTCGACAGCTCGGTCTCGGCGGACGCGCGCGCCGGGTCGCTCGACCCGGGGTTGTTGCGCTTGTACTCCTCGTACGCCGCCTTCGCCGCCTCGTCGGCGGGCTTGGCCGCGTTCAGCGCGTCGTTGCTGGCCTTGGCCGCGTCGGCGACGTCGCGGCTCTCCTTCGCGGCGGTCTCGGCCGCCCGCGCGGCCTCCGAGCGCAGCGACTCGGCCTCGCCCTTGGCCGACTCGTACTTCGCCATCGCGGCGTCGTAGCCTGCCTGGTCGCCGCGCGCGGCGGCGGCGTTGGCCTCGTCGATGGCCTTGCCGACCTTGTCGTTCGCGGCGGCGGCCTTCTCGGAGGCGGTGTTGAGGGCCTCGTTGGCGGCCTTGGCCTCCTCGGCCGCCTTGGTCTCCGCGTCCTTGGCCGCCTCGTACTTCTTGTTGGCCTCGTCGGCCTTGTCGTTGGCCGCGGTGACCTTGTCGTCCTGCACGTCCTTGGCCAGCGCCTTGTCGATCTCCCGGTCGACGCCCTTCTGCGCCTTCCACGACTCGTAGCCGACCTCGGCCACGTCGGCGATGTTCTCGAACCGGTGCCAGCCCTTGCCGACCTTCTCGGTGATGTCGTCCAGGTTCTTGATCCGGGACATCTGCCGGGCCAGCGCCGCGGTCAGCCGGGCGATCCGGGCCGCGATGTTCGTGCCGAGCGCGACGGCCTTGCCGACGGCGAAGCCGATGTAGGCGGCGATCGACGCGCCGAACGTGATGACCGCGGTCGCGGCGGCGATCAGCGCGCCGGCCAGCAGCGACCCGAGCAGCTGGGCGATCAGGTCGCGCACGATGTCGCGCAGCACCGACACCAGCACGCCGCAGATCGCGACGATCTTGGCCTTCTGCTCGACGGCGTTGGCCAGCGAGTCCAGCTCCTGGCCCATCGTCTCCATGTTCTTCTGGAACGCCTCGGACGACGCGCCGGTCCACCCGTCGAACGTGGCCAGCTCGCGCCGGTGGTCCTCGGCCAGCACGCGCAGCTCGGCGGCCTGCTTCTTGGTCGCCTCGACGTTGGCGTTGATCTCGTCCGGGTCGCCCATCAGCTGGTCGAGCGGTTCCTTGAGGAACGACACGTGCTCGATCAGCCAGCCGATGCCCGCGCCGAGGATCGTGCCGAACGGGTCGACCGCCAGCATGGCCATGGACGACGCCGTGCCGATCGCGGCGAACGTGATGTCCAGCGCCTTCTCGGTCTCGGTCTCCGCGTCCTTGCCGATCGAGGTGATCATCTCGTCCCAGGCCGAGATGAACAGGGAGCCCTTGAACTTGTTTTCCTCGGTGATCTCCATGCCGGGCGGCGAGGCGATCGGGGTCTCGGGGGCGGTCATCGGTCAGGGTCTCCTCGTCACCAGGGCTGGTTGTCGTCGTCCTCGTCGTCGGCCGGGCGCGAGGGGCGCGCCGGGCGCGACGGCGGCTGAGCCGCTGCCTGGGCCTGCCACCCCGGCTGGGCCGGTGCGGGCGCAGGCCGGGCCGGCTCGGGCTCGGGCGCCGCGTACTCGGGCTCGGCGTAGTCGCGCTCGTCGTCCTCGACGTCGTCGTCCGGGATCGCGTCGCTGACCATCCGCATGGCCTCGGTGCCCTCGCCGAGCGGCTCGAACGCGGCCATCACCCGCTGCGCGGCCTGCTTCTGCGCGGTCCGGGCCGTCTGCATGATCAGCGCGGTGAGGCGGGCGGAGCCGAGTTCGGTGGCCCGGTGCCCGAGCTGGATGTTCAGCAGGCCGCCGTTCGGGCCGACGGTGATCGTCACCGCGCCGTCCGGGCTGGACACCGTGGCCTGCGAGTTCTCGAAGTTCTCCTGGAGGTCGGCCGACTTCCGCTGGAGATCGGCCAGCTTTGCCTCGAAGTTGTCGAGCCACTGCTGGGGGTCCAAGTCAGCCTCCTAGGGGGGATATCGGTGCAGGCTGGAGTGCACCCGAGCACGCCAACGCGCCCCCAACGCCGCACCAACGGGCCAACGGTGCGGGCACCCGAACCCGGTCGGCCGCCGCGGTCCGCCCGGCCACCTCACCCGATCCGCCTATTGACGGTGAGTAACCACCTGCGACGCCCGGAAGTCGCCGGATCACTACGAGTGGCGGAGTCGCCCGAAGGCACCAACGATTAGGTCACGTGCGGACCGGTACGTGCGCGGGCGTCATTACTACGGGGTACGGTTCGCCACTCGGAAGCCCCGACGGCCCGCCGTCGGGATTTGTCTGCTCCTAGACGAGCAGGGAGGGAGACGAGCCGTGCGTCGTCGAATGCGTGGCCTCGCGGTGGCCGCGATCGCGCTGACCAGCGTTCTCACGATGGCCGCCTGTGCCAAGGACACCGGTGGGAACAACACCGGGTCCGGGTCCACGAACACCGCCGAGGGCTGCAAGCTGGCGGACAAGCCGCCGGCCGCCGCCGCGACGTCCAGCAACGCCGCGTCGGGCGACAAGGTCGACGGCAGCAGCCTCAAGGTGGGCCTGGCCTACGACATCGGCGGTCGCGGCGACGCGTCGTTCAACGACTCCGCCGCGGCGGGCCTGGACAAGGCCAAGGCGGACCTCGGCATCAAGGAGGTCAAGGAGCTGACCGCCGCGCCGAACGAGCCCGAGGACGCCAAGCAGACCCGGCTCCGCCAGCTCGCGGGCGAGGGCTTCAACCCGATCATCGGTGTCGGTTTCGCCTACGCCGAGTCCCTGAAGGTCGTCGCGCCGGAGTTCCCGAACGTCAAGTTCGCGCTCGTCGACGGCTCGGTCGAGGGCGCGACGAACGTCACGCCGCTGCTGTTCGCCGAGGAGCAGGGCTCCTTCCTGGCCGGCGTCATCGCCGCCTACAAGTCGAAGGCGTGCCACATCGGCTTCGTCGGCGGTGTGCAGATCCCGCTGATCCAGAAGTTCGAGGCCGGCTACCTGCAGGGCGCGAAGACCGCCGCGCCGGACATCAAGATCGAGAGCAAGTACCTGACCCCGGCGGGCGACTTCACCGGCTTCCAGGACCCGACCAAGGGCCAGGAGGCCGCGACCGGCCAGGTCGAGGCGGGCGCCGACGTGCTCTACCACGCGGCCGGCGCGTCCGGCAAGGGCGTGTTCTCGGCCGCCAAGTCGGGCAACGCGCTGGCCATCGGCGTCGACTCCGACCAGTACAACCAGAAGACGGTCGAGGAGTCCAAGGACGTCATCGTCTCCTCGATGCTCAAGCGCGTCGACGTGGCGGTATACGACTTCGTCCGCGCGGTCGCCAAGAACGACCTGGCGAGCCTGCCCAAGGTGTTCGACCTGTCCGTGGACGGCGTCGGCTACGCCACCTCCGGCGGCAAGATCGACGACAACCTGAAGGCGGTCCTCGAGGGCTACAAGGCCCAGATCATCGAGGGCAAGATCGACGTCAAGGCCACGCCGTAACCCCATCCGGCCTCCGGCGCACTGGGCCCTGCGAGCACCCTCGCGGGGCCCAGTGCGTGGTGAGCCCCGGCGCAGCCGGAGATCAGACGGAGCTTCCATGAGCACTACGACCCCTGCCGTCGTCCTGTCGGGCATCACCAAGCGCTTCCCGGGTGTCGTCGCCAACAGCGACGTCCACCTCAGCGTCCAGGTCGGCGAGGTCCACGCGCTGTGCGGTGAGAACGGCGCGGGCAAGTCCACCCTGATGAAGATCCTCTACGGGATGCAGCAACCCGACGAGGGCACCATCGAGGTGGCGGGCGAGCAGGTCCGGTTCCGCACCCCGGCCGACGCGATCAAGGCCGGCATCGGCATGGTCCACCAGCACTTCATGCTCGCCGACAACCTGACCGTGCAGGAGAACGTCGTGCTCGGCGCGGAGTCGCTGCACGGCATCGGCGGCCGGGCGCGCAAGCGCATCCAGGAGCTGGCCCGGGCCACCGGCCTGACCGTCGACCCCGGTGTGCTGGTCGAGCGCCTCGGCGTGGCCGACCGGCAGCGGGTCGAGATCCTCAAGGTGCTCTACCGGGGCGCGAAGGTGATCATCCTGGACGAGCCCACCGCGGTGCTCGTGCCGCAGGAGGTGGACGAGCTGTTCGCCACCCTGCGCGGCATGCAGCAGCAGGGCTTCACGTTCCTGTTCATCTCGCACAAGCTGGACGAGGTCCGCGCGATCGCGGACTCCGTCACGATCATCCGCCGCGGCACCACCGTCGGCACCGCCGACCCGAAGGCCGTCAGCTCCCGCCAGCTCGCCGAGATGATGGTCGGCAGCGAGCTGCCCAGCCCGGAGACCCGCGAGTCCACCGTCACCGACCGCGTGGTCCTCCGGGTCGAAGGACTGGGCCTGGTCGCCGCCGAGGGCACCCGGCCGGTGCTCGACGGCATCGACCTGGTCGTGCGCGCGGGCGAGATCGTCGGCATCGCGGGCGTCGAGGGCAACGGGCAGACCGAGCTGGTCGAGACGATCATGGGCATGCGCCGGGCCCACCACGGCCGCGTGCTGCTCGGCGACCGCGACCTGACCCGGCTCGGCACGCTGGCCCGGCGCGAGGCGGGCATCGGCTACATCCCCGAGGACCGGCACCGCCAGGGCCTGCTGCTGACGCAGCCGCTGTGGGCGAACCGCATCCTCGGCCACCAGACGCGCCGCCCGGTGTCGAAGGGCCAGTGGCTCGACCTGCCGGGCGCGAAGCAGGACACCCGGCGCATCGTCGAGGACTTCGACGTGCGCACCCCCGGCATCGACGTGGCCGCCGTCGCGCTGTCCGGCGGCAACCAGCAGAAGCTCGTGGTGGGCCGCGAGCTGTCCGGCGACCCCGTGCTGCTGATCGCGTCGCACCCGACGCGCGGCGTGGACGTCGGCGCGCAGGCGCTGATCTGGGACGAGATCCGCGACGCCCGCGCCCGCGGCCTGGCCGTGCTGCTGATCTCGGCGGACCTGGACGAGCTGATCGGCCTGTCCGACACCATCCGCGTGATGCTGCGCGGCAGGCTCGTGGCGGACGCCGACCCGGCCACGGTCACCCCGGAAGACCTCGGCAGCGCGATGACCGGCGCCACGAGCGCCGAGCACGCCCCGGCGTCGGAATCGGAAGGCGAGTGATGGGAACTCTGCGCGGCAAACTGCTGCCGCCCGTGCTGGCGATCCTGTTCTCTGCCCTGCTGTGCGGCATCGCGCTGGTGGTGTCCGGCGCGAACCCGCTTCGGGCGTTCGGGGTGATGCTGTCGCAGGTCGGCGAGGGCACCACCGCGGTCGACATCGTCAACAGCACCGGCACCTACTACATCGCGGCGCTGGCGGTGGCGATCGGGTTCCAGATGAACCTGTTCAACATCGGCGTCGAGGGCCAGTACCGGGTCGCGGCGGTCGTCGCGGCCGTGGTCGGCGGCTCGATCGCCCTGCCGCCCGGCCTGCACGCCCTGGTGATCATCCTGACCGCCGCCGTCGCCGGCGCGCTGTGGGCGGCGATCCCGGCGGTGCTCAAGGTGACGCGGGGCGTCAACGAGGTCATCTCCACGATCATGATGAACGGCCTGGCGCTCGGCCTGGCCGCGTACCTGATCGGCTCGGACGTGTTCGGCGAGCTGCGCGGCAACAACATCCGCACCCCGGAGATCCCGGAGAGCGGCTGGGTGCCCGGCATCCCCCTCGGCTCGTCCGGCACGGTGTTCGGCCTGGTGTTCCTGGCCGCGCTGCTGGGCATCGGCTACTGGGTGATGATGAACCGCACCCGGTTCGGCTTCGAGCTGCGCGCCTCCGGCGAGTCGGCCACGGCCGCCGCCGCGGGTGGCGTCAACGCCAAGAAGATGGTCCTGATCGCCATGCTGCTGTCCGGGGCGATCGCGGGCCTGGTCTCCATGCCGGAGATCCTGGGCCGCGACCACACCTACAACCTGAACTTCCCGGCCGGCATCGGCTTCTCCGGCATCGCGATCGCGCTGCTCGGGCGCAACCACCCCGGCGGCATCGCGTTCGGCGCGCTGCTGTGGGCGTTCCTGGACAAGTCGGGCCTCGCCCTGGACAACGTGGGCGTGCCCCGGGAGATCGTGACGATCATGCAGGGGGCGATCGTGCTGTCGGTCGTCGTCGCGTACGAGGTGGTCCGCCGGTTCGAGCTGGCCGCGCAGCAGCGGCAGGTCGGCCGGCAGCTCGGAACGGTGGATGCGGCATGAGCACTTCGTTGATGAACCCCTCCGAGGCGCCGGCCACCGTGCCGCCGCCCCGCAAGGCGCGCCGCATCCCCGGCTGGGCCGTCGGCGCGCTCGGCGTGGCCGGCGCGGTCGTGCTGCTGTCGACCACCTCGTACCTGACCGGGGTGCCGCAGCTGACGTCGACCGGCACCATCCAGACCGCCGTGCGGCTGGCGCTGCCGATCCTGCTGGCGGCCCTCGGCGGCCTGTGGGCCGAGCGCGCGGGCGTGGTGAACATCGGCCTC
Organism: Actinosynnema sp. NPDC053489; assembly: GCF_044544865.1. Taxonomy (NCBI): domain Bacteria; kingdom Bacillati; phylum Actinomycetota; class Actinomycetes; order Pseudonocardiales; family Pseudonocardiaceae; genus Actinosynnema; species Actinosynnema sp. NPDC053489. The sequence continues at coordinate 510,116 of NZ_JBITXT010000003.1, forward strand.
GAAGGCATGATGATCATGGGCACGTGGGGCGCGGCCTGGGCCGGCTACCAGTGGGGCCCGTGGGCGGCGCTGGTGTCGGCGGCCGTGTTCGGCGCGCTGGGCGGCCTCCTGCACGCCATCGCGACCGTGACGTTCGGCGTCAACCACATCGTCTCCGGCGTGGCGATCAACCTGCTCGGCGCGGGCGTGACCAAGTACCTGTCCACGCTGATCTTCTTCCCGATCTCGCACAACCCGCGCGAGTCGCCGGCCGTGCCGAAGTTCGACACCTACTCCGCCTCGGGCCTGTCGGACTGGCTGGGCGAGCTGGAGGCGCAGCAGCGCGTCGGCCTGTCCGACGTCGCCGGCATCCTGCGCGGCCTGGTCACCGGGGTGTCGCCCCTGACGATGCTCGCGGTCCTGCTCGTGATCGGCAGCTACCTGCTGCTGTGGCGGACCAGGTTCGGCCTGCGGCTGCGCTCGTGCGGCGAGAACCCGGTCGCCGCGGAGTCCCTGGGCGTCAACGTCTACCTCTACAAGTACGTCGCCGTGGTCGCGTCCGGCGCGCTGGCCGGCATCGGCGGCGCGGCGCTCGTGCTGAACCCCGGCCAGCCCGGTTACCTGGAGGGCCAGACCAACGGCCGCGGGTTCATCGGCCTCGCCGCGATGATCTTCGGCAACTGGCGGCCCGGCGGCCTGCTCGGCGGTGCGGCCCTGTTCGGCTACGCCGACGGGTTGCAGCTGCGGTCGGGCGGCAAGACGTTCCTGGCGCTGGTCTACGGTGCCGTGCTGCTGCTGGTCGTGATCGTGGTGTGGCAGCTGGCCCGCCGCCGGTGGTTCGCCGCCGCGTTCGGCGTCGTGGCCGCCGGCCTGCTGTACGCGGTGTACTACTCGGTGGACGAGGTGCCCAGCGAGCTGACCACCTACGCGCCGCACCTGGTGACGCTGGTCGTGCTCGCGGTCGCCTCGCAACGCCTGCGCATGCCCGCGGCCGACGGGGTGGTGTACCGCCGTGGTTGAGGTCGACTGGGAGCTGCTGCGGGCGCGTGCCGTCGAGGCCGCGCAGTCCGCCTACTGCCCGTACTCCGGGCTCCGGGTCGGCGCGGCGGCCGTCTGCGACGACGGCCGGGTCGTCGTCGGCTGCAACGTCGAGAACGCCGCCTACGGGGTGGGCCTGTGCGCCGAGTGCACGCTGGCCGGCCAGTTCACGCTGACCGGCGGCGGCAGGCTGGTCGCCCTGGCCTGCCGCAGCGGCGCGGGTGAGCTGCTGATGCCGTGCGGCCGGTGCCGCCAGGTGATCTACGAGCTGGGCGGCGCGGCCTGCCTCGTCGACACCCCGTCCGGCGTCCTGCCCATGAGCCGGGTGCTGCCCGACGCGTTCGGCCCGGAGGACCTGCCGTGACCCACACCGCCGTGGACGTCATCCGCGCCAAGCGCGACGGCGACCGCCTGACCGACGCCCAGATCGACTGGGTGGTCGACGCCTACACCCGCGGGGACGTGGCCGACGAGCAGATGTCGGCCCTGGCGATGGCCATCTACCTCAACGGCATGGACGCGTCCGAGACCGCCCGCTGGACCCGCGCCATGGTCGACTCCGGCGAGCGGCTGACCCTGGACGTGGGCCGGCCCACCGTGGACAAGCACTCCACCGGCGGCGTCGGCGACAAGATCACCCTGCCGCTGGCGCCCCTGGTGGCCGCCTGCGGCGCGGCCGTGCCGCAGCTCTCCGGCCGCGGCCTCGGGCACACCGGCGGCACGCTCGACAAGCTGGAGTCCATCCCCGGCTGGCGGGCGCAGCTGTCGGTGGACGAGGTGGTCTCCCAGCTGCGCTCGGTGGGCGCGGTGGTCTGCGCGGCGACGTCCGGCCTGGCGCCGGCCGACAAGAAGCTGTACGCGCTGCGGGACGTGACCGGGACCGTCGAGTCGATCCCGCTCATCGCGTCGTCGATCATGTCGAAGAAGATCGCCGAGGGCGCCGAGGCGCTGGTGCTGGACGTGAAGGTGGGCTCCGGGGCGTTCATGAAGTCGCCGGAGCGGGCCCGGGCGCTGGCGCAGGCCCTGGTCGCGATCGGCGTCGACCACGGTCTGCGGGTCAGCGCCCTGCTGACCGACATGTCCGTGCCGCTGGGCCGTGCCGTGGGCAACGCGGTGGAGGTGGCCGAGTCGGTCGAGGTGCTGCGCGGCGGCGGCCCGGCGGACGTCGTGGAGCTGACCGTCGCCCTGGCCGAGGAGATGCTGTCCCGGGCGGGCGTCACCGCGTCACCGCGTGAGGTGCTCGCTTCCGGCGCGGCCTACGAGACGTGGGCGAGGATGATCAGGGCCCAGGGCGGTGACCCGGACGCCCCGCTGCCGGAGGCCGCCCACAAGCACGTGGTCACCGCCGAGGAGGACGGCTACCTCACGGAGCTGGACGCCTACGCCGTGGGCGTGGCCGCGTGGCGGCTGGGCGCGGGCCGGGCCCGCAAGGAGGACCCGGTCCAGGCCGCCGCCGGCGTCCTGTGCCTGGCCAAACCGGGCGACGAGGTGACCAGGGGCCAACCGCTGCTGGAACTGCGCACCGACACCCCGGCCGCCATCCCCGCCGCCCTGGCCTCCCTGGCGGGCGGCTATGGGATCGGCGACACCCCGCCGCCACCTCGCCCCCTGCTCCTCGACACCCTCCGCGGCTGACCCGGCCGCACTGGGTGGTCGGTGCGGGCGGTGCAGACGCAATGCGATCGCATTACACTCGGGGCGGTGTTCCGCGAGGTCAAGGACAGCCAGTGGTCGGCCGACCACATCGCGCGGCACCGCGTGACGCTGGACGAGGTCAGGGAGGCGATCCTCGAACATCCGTACTGGCAGGCGGAGGGCAAGGGCGACACGCTGCTGATCTACGGCCGCACGTACGCGGGCCGGTACCTGCTCGTGGTCGCCGTCGACGACGGCGGCGCGGCGTTCATCGTGACCGCCCGGGACATGACAGCCGGTGAGAAGAAGACCTTCCAGAGGAAGGCGCGGTGATGACGATGGCAGAGCGGAACGAGCCACTTCCCAGGCCGGTCGACGAACTCGAGGAGCTGGCCGCCCACTACGACACCGGCGACACCTCGGCGGAGATGGAGCACGGCGAGTGGGTCGACCCACGTCCGATGCGAACCACGTCGCTGCGGCTGCCCGGTGAGGTCGTCGACGCGCTGAAGGCGCTGGCGGCCACGCGGGGCATCCGCTACACCGCCCTGGTCCGGGAGATCATCGAGAACGCCGTCAACGGCGTGCCGCTCGTGGAGTTCCGGGAGTTCGCCCGGATCAACGAGCGGCTGGCGCGCATCGAGGCCGCGGTCGTGGAGCAGGCGGACGAGCCCGTCCCGCCGCGCCCGACCGGGAGGAGCACCCGGACACGGGTTCCGGTGGCGCTGCACGGCCGGACGAGGAAGCCCCGGAGCGCGAAGGCGGTCCTCGGCTCCCGCCGTCGGGTGGCCGGCAAGGGCTGAGGTCCGGACCTGCGACAAGAGGCCCGGTCCGCGAGTGCGCGGACCGGGCCTCCTGCTCACGTCACCCGACGATCAAGCGCCCTCGGCGGCCAGGTCGTCGTCGTCCAGGTTCCGGTTGTCGCCGGGCTTGGGCCCGTTCTTCCGGGTGCGGCGCTGCGGCCGGGGCAGGGCGGTCGGCGGCGGGGGCGGGGTGGGCGAGCCGCCGCCGAGGATCAGCTCGGCGAACGTGGCCATCGCCTCGTCCAGCTGGCCGCCGATGCGCAGCTCGGACTCCTGGTTGCTCCGGCGCACGAGGCCCGCCAGCGAGTCGGCGTCCGGCCGCGAGGCCAGCGTGCCCTCGACCTTGGCGATGCCCTGCTCCACCACGCCGGACAGCTCGCCCAGCCGCGAGGCGAAGTCGTCCTCCACCGAGTCGAGCCGGGTGGCCATGGTGTCCAGCCGCGACGTGACCTGCTCCAACCGCTGCGCGAGCGCCTCCAGCCGGTCGGTCGAGTCGACCTGGTCGCGGGTCTCGTCCAGCGCCGCGTGCAGCGCCTCGCGGGCCTCGTCCAGCTTGCCCGTCAACGTGCTGCGCGTGTCGGCCAACGTCGCCGCCAGCGACTCGCGGTGCTCGTTGAGCGACGAGTGCAGCCCGTCGCGGGTGCTGTTGAGGTTGTCGCGGGTCTCGTCCAGCCTGCCGTGCAGGTTGTTGGCCGTGTCCGTGACGGAGCGCTGCAACGCCTCGCGCGTGCCGTCGAGGTGCTCGTGCACGCCCTCGTCGACCTCGTCGAGCCGACCGCGCAGCGCCGCCTCCAGCGCCTCGATGCGCTCCCGCAGCGGCCCGGTCACCGCGCCCGGCACCTGGTCGACCTTGCCGTCCTGCTTGTCCAGGTGGCCGTCGAGGTCGTCCAGCCGCTTGTGGATGTGGGCGAGCTTGTCCTCCAACCCGTCCATCCGCCCGGCGACGCCCTCGAACCGGCCCGCCACCCCGTCGAGCCGACCGTCGAGCTGCGCGAACGGCTTGGCGAGCTTGTCGACCAGGCCCTCCACGGCCCGACCGATGCCCTGCACCGCGTTGTCCTGCGCCTCCAACCTGGCGAGCGCCTCGTCCAGCCGCTCGGCCAGCACGCTGACCTCGGTGCGGTCGGGCAGCTCGGACAGGCGCTTGCGAACGGAACCCAGCGATTCGAGCGGGGACATCCGCGCGTGGATCTCGTCCAGTGCGTCGAAGATCTGCTGCTGTTCGCTCTCACGGATCTCCGCGGCGCGCGTGAGCATGTTGCGCATCCGATCGAAGGACATCGTGGAGTTGTTGTTCTCGTTCACGGCTCGGGTGCCTTCGTCCAGGGGAGGGGAGACCTCCGGGAGCCTAACCAGGTTGGGGCGGCGGGCAGTAGCGCCCCCCGACGGGGACCGCCTGGATCGACCTTGCGTGTACTCCGTTGGAGTGACGATCGCCGACCCTACCTCAACGTAACCGGCAGCGTGCCCGTGACTGCTCCCGGTGAACATCCGCCGTGCGAGTGACTAAAGTCCAGGTGGCGGTAGCGGAAAGTTCTGCATCACGACTGCACAACGGCTGCACTGCGGCGAATGCCGCGTCCGGGCGAGTGGTTCTCGCCACAGGCGGTGACGACGGGGCGATCCCACCGAACCATGATCATCGCTCGTCGGACCGACACGGTGGGTCACCGGTATACGGTGGCGCGCATGTCGACCCCGCTTACCCCGGAGAACCTTCGCCGCGCGCCGAAGGTCCTCCTGCACGACCACCTCGACGGCGGCCTCCGACCGCAGACCGTGATCGAACTCGCCGAAGCGTGCGGCCACCAGGGGCTGCCCACCACCGACCCGGTGGCCCTGGCCGAGTGGTTCCGCGACAACGCCAACTCCGGCTCGCTGGTCCGCTACCTGGAGGGCTTCGCGCACACGTGCGGCGTCATGCAGGACGAGGCCGCGCTGGTGCGGGTCGCGTCCGAAGCCGTGCAGGACCTCGCCGACGACGGCGTGGTGTACGCGGAGATCCGCTACGCGCCCGAGCTGTTCACCGACAAGGGCCTGACGCTGGAGCAGGCCGTGGAGGCGGTGCAGGAGGGCTTCCGCCAGGGCGAGGCCGCGACCGGCGGCCGCATCAGGGTCGGCACGCTGCTGTGCGCGATGCGCCAGAACGACGGCTGGCAGCGCATCGCCGACCTCGTCGTCCGCTACCGGGACGCGGGCGTGGTCGGCTTCGACATCGCGGGCCCCGAGATCGGGTTCCCGCCGAGCCGCGAGCTGTCGGCGTTCGAGTACCTGCGGCAGCAGAACGCGCACTTCACCATCCACGCCGCCGAGGCCGCGGGCGCGGAGTCGGCGTGGGAGGCCGTGCAGCTCGCCGGCGCGGAGCGGCTGGGCCACGGCGTGCGGCTGACCGAGGACATCGACGGCGACGAGGTCGGCCGGCTGGCCGCGTACGTGCGGGACCGGCGCATCGCGCTGGAGATGTGCCCGACGTCGAACGTGCACACCGGCGCGGTGGCGTCGCTGGCCGAGCACCCGATCAAGCGGATGGCCGACCTGGGCTTCCGGGTCACCGTGAACACCGACAACCGGCTGATGAGCATGGTGTCGCTGAGCGGCGAGTTCGCCACCGTGGTGGAGAACTTCGGCTTCGGCTGGGACGACCTGCGCAAGTTCACCGTCAACGCCGCGAAGGGCGCGTTCCTCTCGCACGAGGAGCGCCGCGCCCTGATCCAGGACGTGATCGAGCCGGCGTACGCCGCGTTCCAGGAGTGACGGGCCGCCGGGGGTGACGGGCCTTCGGCAGTGACGGAAGAGGGGCGGGGACCCGGTGGTCCCCGCCCCTTCGCCGACTAGTGGACCCTCAACCGGTCCTCGAACGCCGCCACGAGCGTCCGCCACGCCACCTGCTCGTCGTCGAACGGCGCGCTGGGCGCGAGCCGCGTCGGGTCCGGCTTGAGCACGTAGGACACCAGCCACCCCAGCCGCTCGGACTGGTTCAGCGCCACCTTGACGGTGTCGTCGCCCGCCCACTCGCCCGCGTCCTCCAGCAGCTCGACCACGAGGTCCAGCTGCGTCGGGTCGATGGCGTCCGGGCCGTCGACGATGTCCTCGTCCAGGCCGGTGAGCACGTAGACGTTGTCCGGGTCGACCTCGACGTCGAGGTCGCCGCCGGTCGCCTTGGTGACCAGCTCGCCCCAGGTCGAGACCTCGGCCAGGTCGTTGTCGTCGGCCTCCACGATGAACCGGGCCAACGCGCGCGGCGACGTGAAGACGTCGATGCGGCCCTTGCGGCCGAGGAACACCGGGTGGTCGTCGAGGTAGCAGCGCAGCGTGTAGTACTCGCCCGCACCGCTGATGATCTTGATGGGGTCGATGCCGACCTCGCCCCAGAAGTTGACGGGCTCCTCGCCGTCCTCTTCCTCCACGTCGACCACGGCCGCCGCGGCGGCGGTGGCCTCCTCGAACTCGGCCAGCTCGTCCTGCGCGACCTTGAGCGCGGTCTCGTCGACCTCCGGCGTGGTCACGACCTCGTCGATCGCGTCCAGCACCTCGTCCCACTTCTCCGCGACGACCTGGGAGATCTCGGTCCACAGCGCCTGGCCCTCGCGGCCGGTGAACGGCAGCGTGCCCTGCGGCAGCAGCGCGAAGCCCTCCGCCGAGTCGAGGATCTCGTGGACCTTCTCCAGCTCGCACACGTCCGCCAGCGACCGCACGATGGAGATCACGTCGGCCAGCTCGCCGATGACCCACGTGTCGGGCTCCTCGGCGACCAGCTCCGGCACGCCGACCAGGTCGAACTGGTGGTTGTCGTCCGGCGACAGCTCACCGACCGACAGCGCGGGCACCACGTGCCACGCCGGGTGGTCGGTCAGGTCGTGCTCTTCGGTCGTGCGCACGAACGCCGCCAGGTGCGCGGCATCGGGGAACGCGTACAGGTCCTCCTCGTGGCCGAGGAAGGCTTCCCACTCCTCGCCCTCTTCCCGCCAGCGCGGGGCCCACAGGGTGACCACATCACCCTGGGTGAGCCCCAGCTCGATCGGGACGATGTCCTGTGCCATCCGACCTCCCGGTCACGCCATGCCCCTTTGCGATGCGGGGGCAAGAGTACGGGGTCGATCAGCCGCTACTGCCGTTGACCACGGAAAGGGTCGGCGAAGTAGTCGTCGTCGTCCGCCTCCTCCGGCAGCGGGCGGGGCGCGGGTCGGCCCCTGACCCGTCCGGCCCACGGCGGCGCGGCGGGTCGTGGCGGCTCCGCCCGCGGTCGTGACGGCGGCGTGACCTGCGGTGGGGTGGTGGTGGCGACGGGTGGCGCGGCGCGCGGCGGCGGCGGGCCCGCGAACGCCTCCACGGCCATGGCGAGGCCGTCGCCCAACGACTTGGCCAGCTCGTTGTAGCTCTTCTGCACGGCCGCGTCCGCCGCGAGCCGGGCCGTCTCCACCACCAGCCTGCCGACGGCCTCCGGTCCCCGCGCCAACGCGTTCGGGTGCAGGTCGAGCGCGGTCAGCTCGCCCGCGGCGGTCGCGGTGGCGCGGGCCAGCCCGGTCGGGTGCTCGGCGCTGCCGGTGGTGCGGGCGAGGACTTCGGTCAGACCTTCGGCCGCCGCGAGCCGTTCCTCCCGCGTCACCGCGGCCCCCTCGGGTACGTGCCGTCGAAGGTGTCCGGGTCGTCGTCCGGACCCGGTGGGAAGCCGATCTCGGCCAGCGCCCGCGCCGTCGCCGGGTCGGTCACCCGCGCGACCGCCCGGTGAGCGCGCGAGGCGGCGTCCCGGGAGGCCCGCGCGGACACGCGCAGGATCTCGTCCGCCAACGCCCTGGGCCCCATCGACAGCGCCGAGGTGGACACGCGCACCTCCCGCGGCGGTCCGCCGGGCGCGGTGACGACGGTGACCGCGCCGTCCGGCGACGACGCCCGGCCGAGCACCGGTCCGGTGCAGGCGACGTGCTCGGCGACCTGCCGCCCGGTGTCGGCGACCCGTCGGGCCGCGCGCTGCGTCTCGTCCACGTCCTCAGCCCGTCGGTCGGTAGAAACCCAGGAAGCCCATGCCGCTGTTGCCGGTGCGGATGGGGTTGACCTGCACCGGGTCGCCTGCCTCGACCATCTGCCCGTTGCCGATGACCATGGCGACGTGCCCGTCCCAGACGACGAGGTCGCCGGGCAGCAGTTGGCCCGGCGGCACGGACGCGCCCATGGCCTGCGACGACGCCGGGCGCGGGAGGTCGAACCCGGCGCCGGCGTAGGCCCACTGGGTCAGGCCGCTGCAGTCGGTGCCCTGGGGCGGGTTCGCACCACCCCACACGTAGGGAGTGCCCAGCGCGGACAGCGCGTTGCGCACGGCGCGCGCGGCGGTCTCGTTGGGCGCTTCGGCGGAGCTGCCGTCGGGCAGGTTCACACCGACGCCGGTGCCGGGCTGCGGCGGGATGGCCACCGGCAGGCGCGGCCCGGTGGCGCCGCCTCCGCCGCCACCCCCACCACTGCCGCCTCCTCCGCTACCGCCTCCACCGCCGCCACTGCCACTGCCTCCGCCGCTGCCGCCGTTGCCGTTGCCCGACGAGGAGGAAGACCCGCCGACGTCACCCGCCGACGAGGTCGACGTCGTGCCGCCGCCCTCCGCGCCCAGCGGGTCGCCGATCCCGGTGAAGTCCGCGCGCGGCAGGCCCCGCAACCGCGCCACGACCGCCGTCAGCTCGTCGCGGACCCGGTCCAGCTCCCGGCCGGTCCTGCCCTCGTACTCGCGGGCCTTCGCGGTCACCTCCGCCGCCACCGCGAGCACCGCGCCGATCCCGCCGAACACCCCGGCCGCCACCGCCGCCGCCAACCGCGGCGTCGCCCAGCCGGTGAACTCGTCGATCAGGCCCTGGATCGCGATCCTGCCCGAGTTCACGGCGGTCACCGCCGTCGCGGCGGCCTCCTGCACGGCCGCGGCGTTGCGCGCCAGCGTGCCCACGCCACCGGAGAACGCGGCGACGCGGGTCTGGAACGCGGTCGCCTTCTCGCCGTACCACTCGCTCAACGCGGTGTTCGCCGCGCTCGTGTGCCTGCCGTCCAGCTCCGCCAGCGCCGAGGAGGCCCGCCCGAAGGCGTCCGCCGCGCCCGTCGCGGCACCGGTGTCGCCGTCGAGCTCGGCCAGGTGGTCCTTCATCGGCCGGACCAGGGCCGCCAGGAAGCCGCCGACGTCCACGTCAGACCTGCGCCGCCCGGCCGAGGTCGGCGCTCGTGCGCGCCTCCTGCTCCTGGTAAGCCGCGCCCGTCCGCCGGACCGCCTCGCCGAACGCCGACAACGCGGCCGCGGCGGCGGCCACACCGTCCACTTGGGCCTGTGCCGCGCGCTGGAACTCCGCGCCGAGGCCGACCTCGTCGCCGAGCGCGCCGAAGCTGCCCGCGGCCAACGACGTGGTGCCCGCCAACGTCGACGTGCCGACCTCGCCGACCTCGCCCGCCAGACCCGCCGCCGTGCCGCCGTACGCCGACAGCGCCGCGGTGTCGACCCCGAAACCCCGTTCCACCCTCGTCCCCCTCTGGTGCACGTGCGGTGGCGATCCTGCCCCATCGACCGGGTGGTTGTGCGGCGTTCGGCCAGATCCTGCCCCGATGAGCGGTACCGGCGGCGAGGACCGCACCTGATCATGTGCCTGTGGGAGTTTTGCGCCATTGGGAACGGATCGTGGCGTGGCTGGACGACCACGCCCCCTTGACCGCGTCGGCGTTCGTTCCCCCCGAGGACGGCGCGGCGGTGGAGGAGTTGGCGGTCGCCGGCGGCTTCGAGCCGCCCGCCGACCTGCGCGCGTGGTGGGCCGTGTGCGGCGGGACCGCCGACCTGGCGTTCGCCGAGGTGCTCCCGCCGTTCTACACCCCGCTCGGGCCGTCGAACGCGTTGCGGTCGTGGCGGTTGAAGCAGCGGTTCTGGCCCGCGGAACTCGACACCGAGGCCGGCACGCCGACCGCGGGGTTCCACCCGCTGTGGCTGCCGATCGCGTTCGACGGGTGCGGTGACGCGCTGGCGCTGGACCTGCGGCCGGGCGTGCTGTCGGGGTGCGTGGTCGAGTGGGACCGCGAGGCGGGCGAGATGCTGAAGCCGGAGTGGACGAGCCTCGACGAGATGCTGGACCAGGTGGCGACGGCCCTGGAGCACCGCGGCCGGGTCGGCCACTGCGAGCCGCTGGTGACCACCGACGGCCGCCTGGGCTGGTTCACGAACTAGTGAACCGCTCGTCGTGGGCGTTGAACTCGGGGGTCGCGAACGCAGGACTCTCGGGACCCGGGCGTTCGACTCTCGCGGGGGTGACACTCGCGGGTGAACTTCGGGGGGTATGGCGCGCCGAAGTGCCGCCGGTGACTTTGGCTGCTGGGAGGGTCGACCTCCACGGGAGCCGGACATGCAGATCAGCCGCATCGGCGCCGCCGCCGCGACGGTCGCCGTCGCCGTGCTCGCCCTCGGGTGGGCGCCCGCCCCGCAGCCCCGGCCCGCGGCGTCGGTGAACCCGGTCCGGCCGGTCGCGCCGGACGACGTGGTGGCCGACCCGAGCCACGGGTTCCTCGTGCTGGTCGAGGGGGACGCGGGGCTGTACGAGAACGAGACCGAGGGGCCCGTGGGCGTCGGCGGCGACGTCCGGTTCCGCGCCTACAACGCGGGCCCGAACAACCCGGGCACCTACACGCTGCCCGGCGACACCCGGCCGACCAGCCTCGTGGTCGGCGGTCGCGTCGACTTCGCGGGCAGCGGCACGGGCACGCTCAGGGTGCTGAACCAGTCCTACGCCAAGGTCGGCGACCTGAGCGGGTCGACCGTCGTGCCGTCGGGCGGGGTGACGTTCGTGGTGCCCGCGGGCGGCGGTCCTGACACCCGGCCCGCCGTGGCCGTCCAGACCTCGCAGCCCGCCGCGTCGGTCGGCGGCCCGAGCGGGTTCGACTTCCCGGCGCTGTTCGCGCTCTACCGCCGGATCAACGCCGACCTGTCCGCGTGCGCGTCGACCGCGCGGCTGCTCGACCAGAACGCGCAGTCGCCGTGGAACGGCACCGACCCCGTCGCCACCATCGGCCTCCAGCCGGGCCAGAACGTGCTGACCCTGACCGCGGCGCAGCTCGAGGCGCTCGACAGCGTCAACCCGGTCGCCAACGCCCTGCAACCCGGCGACCGGGCGTGGCTGGTGGTCGACGTCGACGTCGCCGGCGACTACACGTGGTCCGTGCCGAACGTGAGCTGGCAGGGCAACGGCCCCTCGCGGCACGTGCTGTGGAACTTCACCACCTCGGGCACCATCACGCTGCCGCCGGGCTCGAACACCGTGTGGGGCACCGTCTACGCGCCCAACGCCACCCTGGTCGACTCCGGCGACGCCAACATCGAGGGCGCGGTCGTGGTGAAGTCGCTCGTGCACGGCGGCGCGACGAGCGGCAGCGGGGGCGAGATCCACTACGCGCCCTTCGCCGACAGCCTGACCACCTGCGACACCCCGCCGACCACGACCACGACCGCCGACACCACGACCACCACGACGACGAACGCGACGCACCCGACCACCACCACGCCGACGAACCGGCCGACGACCACCGCACCGGTCACCACGATCCCCGTCACCCTCCCGACCACGCATCCCATCGGGATCACCACCCACCCCGCGGATCTCTGGCCGGGCGGCCTCTGGCCGAGTGGTGTCCGGCCGGGCGGCCTCTGGCCGAGCGGTCTCCAGCCGGGCGGTCTCCGGCCGAGCGGTCTCCGGCCGAGGGGTGACGGGTTGGCCGCCACCGGCGCGCCGCTGCGGGGCGCGCTGGTCCTCGGCGGGGTCCTGCTGCTGTCCGGCGTGGCCGCCCTCGCCGGCGCCAGGCCGCGCAACCGCCGCGGCCCCACCGACCGGCGATCTCCGGTAGACTGAGTAGTCGCAGCTCAGAGCACTCGCGGGAGGTGGCATGGCGGACGTCCACGACGTGGCCGCGGCCCTGCTCGACGCCACCGGGCCCGAGTCGCCGATGAAGTTGCAGAAGCTGCTCTACTACGCCCAGGCCTGGTACCTGGCCGAGCACGGCGAGCCGCTGTTCGACGCCCGGATCGAGGCGTGGCGGCGAGGTCCCGTGGTGCCCGAGGTCTACCAGCGCCACCAGGGCCGCTCCGAGGTCTGTTCCTGGGAGGAGGGCGACCCGCGCCGGCTGGCCGGGCGGGAGCGCGCGGTCGTGGCGTCGGTGGTCGAGCGGTACGGGCACTTCAGCAGGCACGAGCTGAGCGACATGGCGCACGACGAGGAGCCGTGGCGGGCCGCGCGGGGCGACCTGCCCGAGTCGGAGCCGAGCAGCGCGCCCCTCTCGCACGAGGTCATGGCCCGCTACTTCCGCCGCATGCTCAGCGGCGGCGAGGAGGCGGTCGCCGAGGCCGTGGGCAGCGCCCGGCTGGAGGGCCTGGCCGTCCCGGACGACGTGGTGGCCACCATGCGCGCCGTCGCGGCCGGCGAGCTGACCGTCGACGAGGCGATCGCCCGGGAGATCGAGGCGCTGCGCCGGTAGTGGACCGCGACCCCTACCTGGACCCGGTGTCCGGGGTGCTGCGCAACAAGCTGGGCCTGACCGACCCGATCGAGTGCGACTTCGCCGAGACGCGGCTGAGCACGATGCGCGTCGAGCAGTTGGCGCTCACCCCCCTGCCCGGCCTGTACGACCTGGCCCACCTGCGTGCCTTCCACCGCCGCATCTTCGGCGACTTCTACCCGTGGGCGGGCGAGCTGCGGCGGGTCAACATCGCCAAGTCGACCCTGTTCGCGGCCTGGCAGCAGGTCGAGCCCTACGCCACCGGCGTGTTCGACGGGCTGAAGAAGGAGCGCTACCTGCGCGACCTGGACCGCGAGGCGTTCCTCGACCGGTTCACGCACTACTTCGCCGAGGTCAACGCCGTGCACCCGTTCCGCGAGGGCAACGGCCGCGCGCAGCGGGCGTTCTTCCGCCAGCTGGCGCGGGAGGCGGGCTGGCGGGTCGCCGTGCACACGCTGGACCGCGTCGCGTTCATCGGCGCGTGCGAGCAGAGCCTGACCCGGTCGGGCGAACCGCTGCGCGACCTGTTCGACACCGTCTTGAGCCCGGCCTGACCGGGTACCCGTGGCCATGACCAGCTATGAGCACCGGGCGCCCGTCGAGATGTCCGCGCGGGAGTTGTTCGAGTTCCTGGCGCGCCCCGGGAGCCTGCCCCAGCACCTGCCCGGCCTGGCCGACTCGACCCCGCGCGTCGACCGGGAGGGCCGACGCGTGTCGTGGGAGGAGAACCGCTACCGGGGTGTGCTGACGGTGGTGGACGACGGCGCGGGGCGCAGCGAGGTGGTGCTCGCCGTGGAGACCGACGAGCCGGGTGACGTGCAGCGGGAGCTGGAGGAGGCGGTCGCGGCCGTGGCGCACCGGGCCACCTCCGAGGCCGACGTGGACGCCGCCCGCAACCAGGACACCTGGTACTGATGTGACGCACGTCACTTCCCGCTGAGAACCTTTTCCGCGACCGGGCCGTCTTGCCGGGTGTGAACGAGGAGCAGCTGGTCCGCGCGGTGGCCCGCGGCGACCGCGCGGCCTTCGAGGAGCTCTACCGCCGCACGTCGCCGTGGCTGGCCGTGCGGCTGCGCCGCCGCTGCGCCGACGAGCAGGTCGTCGCCGAGGTGATGCAGGAGACGTACCTGGCCGTGTGGCGGGCGGCCGGGTCGTTCGCGGGCGCGGCGGTCGACGGCACGGCCGTCGGCTGGCTGTGGACGATCGCCGCCCGGCGGCTCGTGGACGCGTTCCGCGGACGGGCGCGCCAGGCGGGGCCGCTGCCCGCGGCCGCGGCCGCGCCCGCCGCCGAGGACGAGGCGCTGGCCGGCGCGTTCGGCGACGACGTCGGCGGCGCGCTGCGCGACCTCGCGCCGGAGCTGCGGCAGGTGTTGCAGGCCATGGTGCTCGACGGGCTGACCGTGCGCGAGACCGCGGTCCTGCTCGGCGTGCCCGAGGGCACCGTCAAGACCCGCGCCCGGCGGGCCCGGATCGCGATGCGGGAGGCACTGTCATGAGCGGGCACCCGAGCGCGGGGGCGATCGCCCGGTACGCGGCGGGCGGCGAGCTGCCCGCCGACCTGCTGTGGGCCGTCGAAGCGCACCTGGAGACGTGCGAGACGTGCCGGCTGCGGCTGGCCGACGCGGCGCCGCCGCCGGTCACCGCGTTGACGACGGCCGTGTGGGCGCGACTCGACCCGGTCGGCACGCCGGTCCGCCGCCGACCCCGCCTCCCGCGGTGGGTCACGCCGTCACCGCTGCCGTGGCTCGGCATGACGGCGTTCGTCGTGCTGGCGGCCGTGGCGGCCGACGGGCTGCTGTCCCGCGGCGCGATGTCGTCGGCGGTGCTGCTGGTCGCGCCGATCGTGCCCGTCCTGGGGGTCGCCGCCGCCTGGTCGCGCGGGATGGACCCGGCGCGCGAGCTGGTGGCCTCCACCGCCCGCGCCGGCCTGCAACTCGTCCTGCGCCGCACGCTCGCGGTGCTCGTCGTCGTGCTGCCGGGCCTGCTGCTCGGCGGGCGGTTGACCGGCGCGTCGCCCGCGTACTGGCTGCTGCCGTGCCTGGGGGTCACGGCGGCGACCCTCGCGCTGGGCGGCCTGATCGGGGTCCGCCGGGCCGCCGTCGCCACCACCGCCTCCTGGGCGGTGCTGGTGATCGGCCCGGCGGTGGTCGTCGGCGGGGTGCCCGGTGTGCTCGCACCGGGCGCCGCGCCGGTCTGGGCGGCGGTGCTCGTCGGGGGCACCGCCGCCGTGGTCTTCAGGTCCGCGGCCTACGCGCGGCCGTGACGGGGGGAGGACGGGTGGCACGTGCGGTGAGCGCGGCGGAGGTCGCGCCGACGGGGTACGCCTGGCAGGTCGAGGCGAAGGACCTGCGCGTGCGCGCGGGCCGGACGGTGGCGGTCGACGGGGTGGACCTGCGGCTCGGCCGCGGCGTGCACGGCCTGCTCGGGCCGAACGGCGCGGGCAAGACCACGCTGATCCGGTCGCTGGCGACCGTGCTGCGGCCCGCGTCGGGGACGTTGGAGGTGCTCGGCTCGCCGGTGTCCGGCCGGCTGGACCTGCGCCGCGTGCGGCGGTCGCTGGGCTACCTGCCGCAGGACTTCGGCTACTACAAGCGGTTCACGGTCCGCGAGTTCGTCGAGTACGTGGCGTGGCTCAAGGAGATGCCCGCGCGGGACGTGCCCGGCGCGGTGCAGCGGGCCGTGGAACGGGTCGGGCTCGCCGACCGGGCCGACTCCCGGATGAAGTCCCTGTCCGGCGGCATGGTGCGGCGGGCCGGCATCGCGCAGGCGATCGTGAACGACCCCGAGGTGCTGCTGCTGGACGAGCCGACCGCCGGGCTCGACCCCGGTCAGCGGGTCCGGTTCCGGGAACTGGTGCAGGAGCTGGGCGTCGACTCGTGCGTCGTCATCTCCACGCACCTGGTCGAGGACGTCGCGGCGGCGTGCGCCGACGTGGTCCTGTTCGACCGGGGCCGGCTGGTCTTCCAGGGCACGCCCGACGAGCTGGCCG
Source organism: Actinosynnema sp. NPDC053489 (assembly GCF_044544865.1). Classification (NCBI taxonomy): domain Bacteria; kingdom Bacillati; phylum Actinomycetota; class Actinomycetes; order Pseudonocardiales; family Pseudonocardiaceae; genus Actinosynnema; species Actinosynnema sp. NPDC053489. The sequence continues at coordinate 526,055 of NZ_JBITXT010000003.1, forward strand.
CCGCGGGCGGTCCGGACGACGTCGGCGACAGCCCGCTGGAACGCGGCTACTCGGCCCTGCTCGGTGGGGCGGGTGCCTGGTGAGGGTCTTCCGGATCGAGCTGAGGCGCAGCACCGCCCTGGTCCTCGGCGCGCTGACCGCGCTGGTCCTGCTGGGGCTGCTGGTGTGGGGGCCGTCGACGAAGAACAGCACCGCGTGGACGCGGCAGTGGACGACGATGGCCGAGTGGACCCGGTTCATGCTGGTGCTCGCCTGGCCGCTGGTGCTGGGCGGCGGCGCGGTGCAGGGACTGCGGGACCGGCGGTCGGGGGTGGCGGAGCTGTTCGGCTCCACGCCGAGGCCGCGGGCGCACCGGGTGGGCCGGACGTTCGGCGCGGTGGCGGCGGCCCTGGTCGCCGGGTACGCCGTGGTACTGGCGGTGGGTGCGGTGCAGGTGGCCTCGTCCACGGACTACACCCACCTCGGCTGGCTGCCGGTCGCGCTGGTCGGCGCGGTGGCGCTGGTCGCGGCGGCCGGCCTCGGCATGGGGCTGGGCGCGCTCGTGCCGTCGCCGCTGACGCCACCGCTGCTGGCGGTCGCCGGGTTCGCGGTGATGACGGTGGGGTTGGAGCCGGAGGCGCGCTGGGCGCTGCTGCTGCCACCGCTGCCGATGCCGGTGAGCGCCTACGCGTCGGTGCCGTGGTCGGTGAACGCGGTGCAGCTGGTGTGGTTCGCGGGGGTGGCGGCGACGGGGTTCGCGCTGGCCGCGCTGCGGCGGCGGTGGCCGGCGCTGCTCCCGGCGCTGGTGGCCGGCGCGGTCGCGGTGCCGCTGCTGCCGGCGTCGGCCGTGACGCGGGACGAGGCCGCGGCGGAGCTGGTGTGCGCCGAGCGGCTGTGCCTGACCCGGGCGCACGAGCACGAGCGGGCGACCCTGGCCGGGCCCGCCCGGGAGGCGTTGCGGCTGCTGGCGAAGCTGCCGGCACCGCCGACCTCGGTGCGGGAGGTGGCCGCGGCCGTGCGGGGCAACCCGGAGCGCGGCCCGGAGCCCACGGACGCCGTTTGGGTGAACCTGGACGACTTCACCTACTTCCGCCGGGAGCCGCCGACGGCCGAGCAGCTGACGGCGTACCTCGTCGCCGGCGCGGGCACGCGGACCTGCTACGCCGACCGCATCCCGCGCGAGGTGGGCCGGGAGGTGGCCGCGCGGACGGTGATGACGGCCTTCCTGACCGGCCGCGTCGAACCGCTGCCGTCGTTCCGGCTGTGGTTGGGCGAGGAGATCGACGCCCTGACCGACCGGGCCTGGCAGCACCTGCGCGCGCTGCCGGAGGCGGAGCAGGCCGCGCGCGTCCAGTCGGCCCGCGAGGTGCAGGCCGCGTGCGCCGGCGACGCCCTGACCACGCTCACCGGAGGCACCACGTGACCCCGTGCTGCGCAGAGGTCCCCGCCAGGGGACCCCTGATTCCACTTTACCGGCGGGGTACGACAATTCCGGCGCTCCGCCCGGGCCCGCCCCCGACGGGAGCCCTCGGGTGACGCGCTGGGTGCTGCTGCACGCACGGGCCCGGCAGGTCCCGGCGTCGTTCGGCGCGGTGGTGGTCGCCGTGACCGCGCTCGCCGCGCTCGCCCACCCCGGCGGCAGCCCGCAGCTCGCCGCGCTCGGCGCGGCCGTCGGCGTGGGAGCCCTCGCGACCGGCCTCGGCGGACCGGACCCCGCGCTCGACCGCACGGCCGCGTTCGGCTGGCCGCCCCGCCGGGCCGCGCACCTGCTGCTGGGCGGCGCGGTCGTCGCCGCGCTCCTGCTGGTCGCGGGCCGGGTGGCGGCCCCGATCGCCCCGGACGCCTTCGTCCTGCGCGACGTCCTCGGCCTCGGCGGCGTGGCGGCCCTGGCCGCGTCGCTGCTCGGCCCCCGCACGGCGTGGTCGCTGCCGGTCGGCTGGACCGGCGTCACGCTGGTCGTCCCGCCCGGCGACGACCACTGGGCCACCCGCCTGCTGACGTGGCCGGTGCAGCCCACCGGCACGACCTCGGCCACGGTCACCGCGGTCGCGCTGGGCTGCGCCGGCCTGCTCGCCCACAGCTGGTTCGGCTGCCGCCGCTAGACGCCCAGCGGGTGCCAGACCGTCTTCGTCTCCAGGAACGCCCGCAGCCGGGCCAGGTCCGGCTCGCGGGTGAAGTCCTCCGCCGGACGGGACCGCAGCACGCGCTTCACCGTGCCCGCCGCCGCCCGTTCCAGGTCCGCCCGCGCCGACTCCGGCGCGCCGGTGAGGTCCAGCGCGTTCACGTCGGCGTGCGACGCGAGCCACGGCGCGATCTCCGCGGTGCGGCCGGTCAGCACGTTCACCACCCCGCCGGGCACGTCGGACGTCGCCAGCACCTCCGCCAGCGTCACCGCGGGCAGCGGCCGGTCCTGCGAGGTCACGACCACCGCCGTGTTGCCGGTCGCGATCACCGGCGCGATCACGCTGACCAGCCCGAGCAGCGACGACTCCTGCGGCGCGAGCACCGCGACCACGCCCGTCGGCTCCGGCACGGAGAACGAGAAGTACGGCCCGGCCACCGGGTTCGCCGCGCCCAGCACCGTCGCCACCTTGTCGGTCCAGCCCGCGTACCAGACCCACCGGTCGATGGCCGCGTCCACCAGCGACTGCGCCTTCTTCAGCGCGACGCCCTCGCCGGCGGCCACCTCGGCGGCGAACTGCTCCCGCCTGCCCTCCAGCACCTCGGCGACCCGGAACAGCACCTGCCCCCGGTTGTACGCCGTCGCGCCCGACCAGCCGGGGAACGCCTTGCGCGCCGCGGCGACCGCGTCCCGGGCGTCCTTGCGCGAGCCCTGCGCCGCGTTGGCCAGGAACGCGCCCTTGGCGTCGACCACGGGGTAGGACCGGCCCGACTCCGACCGGGGGAACGCGCCGCCGATGTAGAGCTTGTAGGTCTTCGCGACCGCGACCCGGTTCTCGGACTTGCCGAGGGAAATCCGACTCTCAGACATCGAGGTACGCCTCCAGCCCGGTGCGACCGCCCTCGCGGCCGAAGCCCGACTCCTGGTAGCCGCCGAACGGGGCGGTCGGGTCGAAGCGGTTGAACGTGTTGGCCCACACCACGCCGGCGCGCATCTTCTGCGCCGCCCACAGGATGCGCGACCCCTTCTCGGTCCAGATGCCCGCCGACAGCCCGTACGGCGTGTTGTTCGCCTTGGCCACGGCCTCGTCCGGGGTGCGGAACGTCAGCACCGACAGCACCGGCCCGAAGATCTCCTCGCGGGCGATCCGCATGGCCTGCGACACGTTGGAGAACACCGTCGGCGCGAAGAAGAAGCCCTTGTCCGGCAACGGGCACGCCGACGTCCACCGCTGCGCGCCCTCGGCGTCGCCGGACTCGACCAGCTCCTGGATCTTCGTGAGCTGCTCGCGCGAGTTGATCGCGCCGACGTCGGTGTTCTTGTCCAGCGGGTCGCCGACGCGCAGCGTGGACACGCGCACGCGCAGCTTCTCCAGCAGCTCCTCGGCCACGGATTCCTGCACCAGCAGCCGCGAGCCCGCGCAGCAGACGTGGCCCTGGTTGAAGAAGATCCCGTTGACGATGCCCTCGACCGCCTGGTCCAGCGGCGCGTCGTCGAACACGATGTTCGCCGCCTTGCCGCCCAGCTCCAGGCCGAGCCTGCGGCCGGTGCCGGCGAGCTGCCGCTGGATGACCTTGCCGACCTCGGTGGACCCGGTGAACGCGACCTTGTCCACGTCCGGGTGGGCCACGACGGCCGCGCCGACGTCACCGGCGCCCGGCAGGATGTTCACCACCCCGGGCGGCAGGTCGGCCTGCTGGACGATCTCCGCCAGCACCAGCGCCGTCAGCGGCGTCGTCTCGGCCGGCTTGAGCACCACCGTGTTGCCGGTCGCCAGCGCCGGCGCGATCTTCCACGCCGCCATCATCAGCGGGAAGTTCCACGGGATGACCTGGCCCGCCACGCCGAGCGGGCGCGGGTCGGGGCCGTAGCCCGCGTAGCCGAGCTTGTCCGCCCAGCCCGCGTGGTAGAAGAAGTGCGCGGCGGCCGTGGGCACGTCCACGTCGCGCGACTCCTTGATGGGCTTGCCGTTGTCCAGCGACTCCAGCACCGCCAGCTCCCGGGAGCGCTCCTGGATCAGGCGCGCGATGCGGAAGATGTACTTGGCGCGCTCGGAGCCGGGCATGCGACCCCAGACGTGGTCGTAGGCGCGGCGAGCGGCCTTCACGGCCTTGTCGACGTCCGCGGGCGCGGCCGTGGAGACCTCGGCCAGCACCTCCTCCGTGCCGGGGTTGACCGTCTTCAGCGGCTCGCCGGCGCCGTCGACGAACTCGCCGTCGACGAACATCCGGTAGTTCGGCTTGAGGTTCGCGATGTCCCGCGACTCGGGCGCGGGCGCGTATTCCCACATGTCAGTCCACCGTCACGTAGTCGGGGCCGCTGTAGTGGCCGGCCAGCTGGGTGCGCCGCTGCATCAGCAGGTCGTTGAGCAGCGTGGAGGCACCGAAGCGGAACAGGGTCGGGGTCAGCCACTCCGGTCCCGCGACCTCGTGCACCGCGACCAGGTACTTGATCGCGTCCTTGGTCGTGCGGATGCCGCCGGCGGGCTTCACGCCCCTCAGCTCGCCGGTCCGCGCGTGCCAGTCGCGGACGGCCTGCAGCATCACGTGCGTCACCGGCAGCGTGGCGGCGGGGGACACCTTGCCGGTGGAGGTCTTGATGAAGTCGCCGCCCGCCAGCAGGGCGAGCCAGGACGCGCGGCGCACGTTGTCGTAGGTCGCCAGTTCGCCGGTCTCCAGGATGACCTTGAGGTGCGCGTCCCCGCAGGCGCGCTTGACCTGCGCGATCTCGTCGAACACCTGCCCGTAGCGGCCGGACAGGAACGCGCCCCGGTCGATCACCATGTCGATCTCGGTGGCGCCCGCCTCGACGGCGTAGGCGGTGTCCTCCAGCTTCACCTTCAGGCTCGACCGGCCCGAGGGGAACGCGGTGGCGACGGAGGCGACGCCGACGTCGGTGCCCTTCAGCTCCTCGACCGCCGCGCCCACCATGTCCGGGTACACGCAGACGGCGGCCACCCGCGGCACGTCCGGGTGGTCCGGGTCGGGCCGGCGCGCCTTCGCCGCCAGCGACCGCACCTTGCCGGGGGTGTCGGCGCCCTCCAGCGTGGTCAGGTCGACCATGGCGATCGCGGTGTCGATGGCCCACAGCTTCGCGGCCTTCTTGATGCTGCGGGTGCCCAGACCGGCCGCGCGCTGTTCGACGCCGACCTGGTCCACACCGGGCAGCCCGTGCAGGAACCGGCGCAGCGACGCGTCGTCGCGGACGGCGTCCGCGAACGCCGGCGGCAGCGACGGCGAGGTGGGGGGAGCAGCCATGTCGCCGAGTCTAGGCGGAATGGGACGGCCGTCCTAAGTCAACGACTTCGCGCAGGTCAGAGCACGTGAAGCCGGTTCGCGAACCACCCCTGGGGGTCGGTTCGTCAGTCCTCCAGCTCCTCGCGCTTGTGGGCCTTGAGCTTCTTCTTCTTGGGCCGCCGCACCTCGACCGCGCCCATCATCGCGAAGCCGGTGATCCGCACGACCGGGCCGCCCGGGATCGTCGGCGCACCCTTGTGCGTGGCGTCCTCGAACGCGCCCATGAAGCCGATGCCGTCGACCCGGACGGTGATGTCCTCGGGCACGATGATCTCAACCCCGCCCATGAGCGCGAAGGCGTTGATCGTCGTCTCGCCCTGCGCGAAGCGGGCCCGGGTGAGGTCCAGCTCGACCCCGCCCATGATCGCGACCGCGGTGTGCATCGGCGGCACCACCCACTCGCCCCGCCGTTCCACGCCCGACCAGAACGCGAACGACACCGTGGAGCCGGGCGTGCCGCCGATGCGCGAGGCGGGCGCGTGCTGCTGGAGGGGCACGGGCATGACGGAGGGCGCGGGCACCCCGAGGTCGGCGGTCAGCGGCACCAGGTCGCCGTAGGTCTTGGCCGCGTACACCGCCGCCAGGCGTTCGTCCAGCTCGTGCAGGTCGAGCCTGCCCTCGCCGTGCGCCTGTTGGAGCACCTGGGCGACCTTCTCGCGGTCGGCGTCCGAGGCACGCATCTGACGGGGGTCCGGCACCAGCTCGTCGCTCACACGGGTGAGTCTAGGAGTCCGGTCGTCCCGGGTGCTCGATTTGCCCCCACCACCCGGAGTCCTCTGGTTCGGCGGTTGTCAGGTCGGTGGTCGTCAGGTCGGCTGGCGCACCGGCAACCCGGCGGCGCGGTAGATCTCGTCCACGACCCGCATCGTGGCCACCGCGTCGTCCGCCGTCGTCGGGAACGGCTTGCCGTGCAGCACGGCGTCGGCGAACGCCTCCAACTGGTACTCGTACGACGGCCGCCGGTCGAACCGCTCGACCCGCCGGTGGCCGTTCAGCCGCACCGCGAGCCGGTGCCCGGCCTGCGGCGCGAACGGGTTGAAGACGCGCATCTCGCCGTTGGCGCCCAACACCTTCGCCGACAACCTCAGCAGCGACCGCGACCACATCGACGCGACGACCGTCCCGGTGTGCCCGGCCGGGAACTTCAGCTCCGCCCGCATCGCGCGGTCGACGCCGTCGCCCTTCAGCTTCGCCCGCGCGGACTTCACCTCCGGCTCGCCGCCGAGGTAGCGCACCATGTTCACGGCGTAGCAACCGGCGTCCATCAGCGCGCCGCCGGCCAGCTCCAGCGAGTACCGGATGTCCTTGAACCGGGGCATCGGGAACGCGAGCCGCGCCTCGACGTGCCGCAGCTCGCCCAGCTCGGCGACCACCTCCGGCAACCGCAGCGCCAGCGGGTGGTAGCGGTAGTGGAACGCCTCCATCACCACGAGGCCGCTGCTCCCGGCCGCCTCCGCGACCGCCGCGGCCTCGTCGGCGTTGGCCGCGAACGGCTTCTCGCACAGCACGTGCTTGCCGGCCGCCAGCGCCGCCAGCGTCCACCTGCCGTGCAAGCCGTTGGGCAGCGGGATGTAGACGGCGTCGACGTTCTCGTCGGCCAGCAGGTCCTCGTAGGTCGCGTGCACCCGGGCGATCCCGAACCGGTCGGCGAACCGCCGGGCCCGTTCGGCGTCCCGCGCGGCGACCGCCGACACCTCGACCGCGGCCGCGTTCCGCGCCGGTCGGACCAACGCCGCCGGAACGATCCGCGCCGCACCCAGCACCCCGATCCGCACGTGGTCGGCCATGCCCAGGACGTTACCCGGGCGGGCACGTCGTCAACCCCGAGCCGCCGGGCACCGCTCCGGGCTACCACATACTGTTCGACCATGGACGTCCTCGTTGTCGATCACCCACTGGCCAGGGCGCGGCTGACCACCATGCGCGACGCCCGCACCGACAACGCGGCGTTCCGCGCCGCGCTCCAGGAACTGACCGTGATGCTGGTGTACGAGGCCACGCGCGACCTGCCCGTGGCCGAGGAGCGCGTGCACACGCCGGTCGCCCGCACCACCGGCTACCGCCTGGCGAACCCGCCGCTGCTGGTGCCAGTGCTGCGGGCCGGGCTGGGCATGGCCGACCAGGCGCACAAGCTGATCCCGGACGCGCAGATGGGGTTCGTGGGGCTGGCGCGTGACGAGGAGACGCTCCAGCCGACGCCGTACATGGAGTCGCTGCCGGACACCCTGGCTGGCCGGCCGGTGTTCGTGCTGGACCCGATGCTCGCCACGGGCGGTTCGATGGCGTACACGATCCGCCTGCTGACCGACCGCGGGGCGACGGACGTGACGGCGATCTGCACCCTCGCCGCCCCCGAGGGCATCAAGCACCTGGAGGAGTCGAACCTCCCGGTCCGCCTGGTCACCGCGAGCGTCGACGAGCGCCTGAACGACTCGGGCTTCATCGTCCCCGGCCTGGGCGACGCCGGCGACCGCCAATACGGCTCCGTCCACTGACCCGTGTGTCGAACGCTCACGTCCCGTGTGTCGAACCTCCGGGACCACCGTGTCGAACGTTCGCGTCCCCTGAGTTCAACGTTCGGGTCGGCGTGCGAGGACGCGAGTGTTGAACTCGGGGGTCCCTGAGCGTTCGACACACCGGCCGCGAAGGTTCGACACACGAGACCTGGAGGTTCGACACACGGGGGCTGAGGGTTCGACTCGCGGAGGTGAGAGGGATTCGCGTTGACGGATTCGGCCGAACGGACGTAGCAATGGTCTAGACCTCATCACTACCGTGGTCCAGACCACACCGAGCACGCGAGGAGAGCCATGTCGAGCAGGAGATGGGTGCTCCCCGCACTCCTGGCCACCGCGATGGCCGCGACGCTCGCACCCGAGGCCGCCGCCCACGGGACGACCACGCGCACCGTCGGGTACTACACCCAGTGGAGCGGCTACGACCGCAACTTCCTGGTCCGCGACCTCGTCGCCAACGGGACCGCCCCGCGGCTCACCCACCTGAACTACGCCTTCGGCTTCCTCGACGAGTCCGGCAAGTGCGTCAGCGCCGACCCGTGGGCCGACTACCAGCGCCCGTTCACGGCCGAGCAGAGCGTCAACGGCAAGGCCGACGTCGCGGGCCAGCCCCTGTCGGGCAACCTGAACCAGCTCAAGCAGCTCAAGGCCCGCTACCCCAAGCTCCGCATCAACATCTCCCTCGGCGGCTGGACCGGCTCCAAGTACTTCTCCAACGCCGCCCTCACCCCGCAGTCACGCGCCGCGCACGTGGCCTCGTGCATCGACCTGTGGCTCAAGGGCAACCTGCCCGGTGCGGCACCCGGCGCGGCGGCCGGCCTGTTCGACGGCTTCGACCTCGACTGGGAGTGGCCGTCGTCCGAGGCCGCGCCCGGCAACGTCGTGCGGCCCGAGGACAAGCGGAACTTCACCGCGCTGCTCACCGAGTACCGCGCGCAGCTCGGCAAGCTGACCTGGCGCACGGGCAAGCGCTACGACCTCACCGCGTTCCTGCCCGCCGACCCGCGCCAGGTCGACCGGGGCTTCGAGGTGGACCGGGTCTTCGACCTGCTGACCTTCGGCACGATCCAGGGCTACGACTACCACGGCGCCTGGGACCCGCTGACCAACCAGCAGTCCTCCCTCCGCACGCCCGCGGCCGACCCGACCACGCCGCCGTTCAGCTCGCAGGTCGCGATCGACCACTACCTGCGCAACGGCGCGCCGAAGGACAAGGTCGTCATGGGCGTGCCGTTCTACAGCCGCGGCTGGACCGGCGTCCGCGACGAGAACAACGGCCTCTTCCAGCCCGCCGCGGGCCCCGCGCCCGCCACCTACGAGGCCGGGTACGAGGACTACCGCATCCTCAAGGCGCAGCTCTCCAAGTTCACCGTGCACCGGGACGCCAAGGCCGGGCACGCGTGGTTGTTCGACGGCAGCACGTTCTGGACCTGGGACGACCCGGTCGAGATGAAGCGCAAGGGGCGCTACGTGGCCGAACGACGCCTTGGCGGCGCGATGATCTGGTCGCTCGACGGCGACACCGCCGACGGCGAGCTGATCAAGGCGCTCACGAGCGGGCTGTCCTGAACCGGACGGTCCACGGGGTCCGGGGAGGTTTCGCGGCGGCCACCTCCCCGGGCCCCACCTTCATGCCACGACCTCACGCCACGCGACGCCAACCGTCCGCGTGCGCGCGCAGCGCGCGCTCGTAGACGGGCGCGATCTCCACCCCGGGCGGCAGGTTCCCGTTGAGCTCCAGGCTCACCAGGCCGTGCACCATGCCCCACATCGCCAGCGCGATCCGCTCCGGTTCCTCCTGCGCGAACACCCCGGTCCGCACGGCCCGCTCGACGTCCCGCACCACGGGCAGGAACGTCCGGACCGCCGCCTCCTTCGTCTCGTCGGACGGCTCGAACCCCGGCACGACCTTGCTGAACATCACGAGGTAGAACTGCGGGTCCGCCAGCGCGCTCGCCCGGTACGCCAGGCCGATCTGCACGATGTCCTCGACCGGGTCGTCGGTCTGCGGCACGCTCGCGATGCGTTCACCGAATCGGCGGAACGCCTCCTCGTACACCGCGTTCAGCAGCGCCGGCTTGCCGCCGAACAGCGAGTACACGGCGGTGGTCGAGGTGTTGACATCGGCCGCGAGCCTGCGCAAGCTCAGTGCGCCCGGGCCTTCGGTGGACAGCAGTTCGCCCGCCCGCTCCAGCAGTCGGCCGCGCAGCGCCTGGTCGTGTGTCTTCGGTCGTGGCACCGGGGCATCGTATCGCAACAGTGTTATAATTCGCGCCCTGGTCATCGTGGTATCAGCTTGGTACCGTCAATCTCCATGGCGATGACTCTGCGTCTGAGCGACGAGGAGAACCGGCGGCTGGACGAACTCGCCGCGGCTGAGGGTCGTTCGAAGCAGGAGGTCGTGCGCTTGGCGTTGGCCGAGCGGTGGGCCAGGCTGCAGAAGGAAGAACAGCTCTCCGAGGTCCTCGGGCGGGTGCTCCCGAAGTACCGCGGGCTGCTCGACCGCCTCGGCTCCGCCTGACGTCGGTTGCGGGATCCCGCACCTCTGCGCGACCGCTCGACTACTCCTCGGCCACACCGTCGCACCTTCGGGTGAGCGCACCGTCATGGCCTCGATGTTCGAACACATGTTCGATACGATCAATCCATGCAGCTCAACCGCCGCACTCCCGAGCACCCGCCCGGCTACCGCTGTGAGCGTCCGCTGCGGCCCGGGTGGCACCGGTATCGTGCGCCGTTGAAGATCGGGCTGCGTCCAGGTTGCGCTTCGGTGCACAACGCGGCCGACAGCATCCTCGCCGCCCTCGGGGCGGGGAGGCGACACGGACCCGAGGGGGTGGGTGGTGACGCCGCAGGCGTCCCCGGTGCGGTGTGGCCGCGCCGGAGTCCCCGCCCTTCGGGACAGGGAGCGCGTCAAGCAGTGGTCAACTACCTCGACGCCGGCGACTTGCTCGTGCTGGCGACCGCCGTCACCGGCGGGGACCTGGTCGTGCGCGACTTAGGCCTCCTCGACTCCGCAGCCCACCGGCCCAGGGCCACAGTGCTGGGGGTCGAGGCGTACGACACGCTCTGGCTCAAGGCTTCCGCGCTGCTCGACTCCATCGTCCGGACGCGCCCGCTGGTCGAGGGCAACTGGCGGTTGGGCTGGGTCGCCGCGGTGACGTTGTGCGACATCAACGGCTGGTGGGTCGACGCGGAGGAGGACGAGGCCCTCGACCTGGTGCGCGCGCTGGGCCGGGAGCAGATCGACGTGGCCGGGATGGCCGCCCACCTGGAGGCGTGGGGCACGCCGAAGGACGACTGACCGCGTCCGGGTTGACCTGGAGCGCACTCCAGCTCCTACGGTCACACCGTGACTTATTCGATCGCCCAAGCGGCCGAGCGCAGTGGGTTGTCGATCGACACCCTGCGCTACTACGAGCGGATCGGCCTGGTCGAGCCGCCTGCCAGGGACTCCGGTGGGCGGCGCACCTACAGCGACGACGACCTGGGCTGGCTGGTCTTCCTGACCCGCCTGCGCACCACCGGCATGCCCATCCGGATGATGCGCGAGTACGCGCAGCTCCGGCACCGCGGCGCGGCCAGCGCGGGCCGGCGCAAGCAGATCCTGTTCGAGCACCGCGCCTCCGTCCGCGCGCGCATCGCCGAGCTCCAGTCGTGCCTGGAGGTGCTCGACTACAAGATCACGCACTACGAGCAGATCGAGCACACGACCGTCGAGGGGATCACGGCATGAGGACGTTGGGCGAACTGCGGGTCGGCGACCAGGGCTTGGGCTGCATGGGCATGAGCCAGTCCTACGGCGTCGGCGACGAGGCCGAGTCGATCGCCACCGTCCACCGGGCGCTCGACCTCGGCGTCACGCTGCTGGACACCGCGGACGTCTACGGCGCCGGCGCGAACGAGGAGCTGGTGGGCCGGGCGATCAGGGGCCGCCGGGACGAGGTCGTGCTGGCGACCAAGTTCGGGCTCGCCGACCCCGACCGCAAGCCGCGCGGTGACGCGGCCTACGTCAGGCAGGCCGCGGAGGCGTCGCTGCGGCGGCTGGGCGTCGACCACATCGACCTGTACTACCAGCACCGCGTCGACCCGGACGTGCCGATCGAGGAGACGGTCGGCGCGATGGCCGAGCTGGTCGCCGAGGGCAAGGTCCGGCACCTGGGCCTGTCAGAGGCGGGCGCGGGCACGATCCGGCGGGCGCACGCCGTGCACCCGATCAGCGCCCTGCAGAGCGAGTGGTCGCTGTGGACGCGCGACGTCGAGGCGGAGATCGTGCCCGCGTGCCGCGAGCTGGGCATCGGCATCGTGCCCTTCTCGCCGCTGGGCCGCGGGTTCCTCACCGGCCGCGTCACGTCCGTCGCCGACCTGGCCGAGGACGACGTGCGGCGCACGCTGCCCCGCTTCGCCGAGGAGAACTTCGCCCGCAACACGGCGATCGTGGACGCGCTGCGCGCCCTGGCCGCCGAACGCGGCGTCACGGCCGGTCAGCTCGCGCTGGCGTGGGTGCACCACCGGGGCGAGGACGTCGTGCCCATCCCGGGCACCAAGCGGGTGAAGTACCTGGAGGAGAACGTCGCCGCCGCCCGCCTGGAGCTGACCGCCGACGAGCTGGGCGCGATCGAGGCCGCCGCGCCGGCCGTCGCCGGGGAGCGGTACCCGGCCGAGTTCCTGAAGCTCTCGAACCGCTGACCGCCGAGAAGACCACCGCCGAGAAGACCACCGCGGGTCAGACCACCGAGGAGAGGACCACCGTGGAGAACCGCCGGTTGGGCGCGCTCGACGTGAGCGCGCAGGGCCTGGGCTGCATGGGCATGAGCGACTTCTACGGCCCCGGTGACGAGGCCGAGTCCGTCGCCACCATCCACCGCGCGCTGGAGCTGGGCGTCAGGTTCCTCGACACGGCCGACATGTACGGGCCGTTCACCAACGAGGAGCTGGTCGGCCGCGCCATCAGGGGGCGTCGGGACGAGGTCGTGCTGGCGACGAAGTTCGCCATCGTCCGCGCCCCCGGGCTGCCGCGCTCCGAGTGGGGGCTGCGGGGTGACCCGGCGTACGTCAGGCAGGCCGCGGAGGCGTCGCTGCGGCGGCTGGGCGTCGACCACATCGACCTGTACTACCAGCACCGCCTCGACCCGAAGGTGCCGATCGAGGACACCGTCGGCGCGATGGCCGAGCTGGTCGCCGAGGGCAAGGTCCGGCACCTCGGGCTGTCCGAGGCGGGCGCGGGCACGATCCGGCGGGCGCACGCCGTGCACCCGATCGCGGCCGTGCAGACGGAGTGGTCGTTGTGGTCGCGCGACATCGAGGACGAGGTCGCGCCGACGTGCCGGGAGCTGGGCATCGGCATCGTGGCGTACTCGCCGCTCGGCCGCGGCTTCCTCACCGGCCGCTACACGTCCAAGGACGACTTCGCGGCGGGCGACTTCCGCCTGGTCGGGCAGCCGCGGTTCGCCGGCGACAACTTCGACCGCAACCTGGCGCTGGTCGAGTCGCTGCGCGCGGTGGCGCGGGAGCACGACGCGACGCCCGCGCAGATCGCCCTCGCGGGGTCCACCACCAGGGCGCGGTGCCGATCCCGGGCACCAAGCGGGTGAAGTACCTGGAGGAGAACGCCGCCGCCGCGGACCTGGCGCTGACCGGGGCGCAACTGGCCGCGATCGCCGCCGCCGTGCCCGCCGACGCGGTCGCGGGCACCCGCTACCCGGCCGAGGTGATGCCCTCGCTCGGCCGCTAGAGCGTCAAGGTGGCCGCCACCGCGGCGCCCAACTCCCGGCACCGCTCCCGTGCCGCGGCGTCGGGCGCCCCGGTGGAGGTCACCGGTTCCGCGACCGGCCGCCACCCCAGCCCGGTCGTGATGTCGCGCAACGCCTTCACCGCGCCCTCCACGCCCAGGTTGCCGTGCACGTAGGCCCCGAACGGCCGGCCGCGCGTGGCGTCCAGGCAGGGGTAGTAGACGGTGTCGAAGAAGTGCTTCAACGCCCCGCTGATGTACCCGATGTTGGCCGGCGTGCCCAGGACGAACCCGTCGGCGTCGAGGACGTCGGACGCGGTGGCGGACAGCGCCGGGCGGCGGACCACCTCGACGCCCTCGATGTCCGGGTCGGTCGCCCCCGCCACCACGGCCTCGAACAGCTCCTGCAGCGCGGGCGACGGGGTGTGGTGGACGATCAGCAGGCGCGGCACGCGGGTCAGGGTGCCGCGATCGGCGGGGCACGGCAACCTCGGGGTAGGGTTGAGGAGCCCTGGTGACGGTGTTGTCGCTGGTCAAGGGTGTGACGTGACGGCCGGGTCCGGACCGCGGCGGCTGGCGTAGCAAGATCGACAAGGGGCGCGGGGGAACCGGCGGGCCCGTCGCGCGTCTTCACTTGCAGTGACACTGGAGGGAGTCATGGAAACTCGCAGCATCGCCACGATGAGTCGCAACCGGCGGATCACCTGGGGGGCGGGGGTCGCCATCGGGGTCGGGCTGATCGGCCTGCCGCTCGTCTTCATCGCCCTGTGGCCGGGGGTCGACCACAGCCCGTGGGACGTCAACACGATGATCCTCGCGACCGGCGTCGCGCTGTGCACCACCAGCTACGTCGCCGCCCGCATCTCGGTGGCCGCCGTCACGCAGCACCGCCCGCGCCCGGTGAGCCCGCCGACCAGGCGCCCGTACCTGGTGGCGGGCGGTTCGCTCGTCGTCGCCGTGCTGTGCCTGCTGCTGGCCCTGGCCTCCTGACCGCTAGTCCAGCAGCTCCGCCACCCGCGCCCGCAGCTCGGCCAACCGGGCGCGGGCGCGTTCCCGGGCCGCCGGCAGGTCGCCGGACACCGGTTCCACGACCTCCAGGTACGCCTTGAGCTTCGGCTCCGTCCCCGACGGCCGCACGACCACGCGCACGCCCTCGCGGGTGAGCCGGACCACGTCGGCGTCGGGCAGCAGGTCCTCGAACGCGAAGCCCTCCGGCGGCGCGGCGCGCAACCGGGCCATCAACGCCCCGATCCGGCTCAGGTCCGTGAACCGCAGCGACACCTGGTCGGTCAGGTGCAGGCCGTGGTCGACGGCGAGCTGGTCCAGCGCGTCCACCAGCGTGCGGCCCGACGCCTTCAACCCGGCCGCCAGGTCGCACGCCACCACGGCCGCCGAGATGCCGTCCTTGTCGTTGACGTGCGCCGGGTCGACGCAGTTGCCCAGCGCCTCCTCGTAGGCGAACACCAGCCCCTCACCCGCCCGCACCAGCCACTTGAACCCGGTCAGCGTCTCCGCGTACCGGGCGCCGTGCGCCGCCGCGATCGACTTCAGCAGCGACGACGACACGATCGTGGTGGCCACGAGCGGGTCGGGGTGGTCCGTCGTCGACAGCACGAGCGAACCCAGCAGCACGCCCGTCTCGTCACCGCGCAGCATCCGCCACGACCCGTCCCGGTCCCGCACGCCCAGCGCGCACCGGTCCGCGTCGGGGTCCAGCGCGATGGCGAGGTCGGCGTCCTCGGCCGCCGCCAGCTCCAGCAACCGGTCCGCCGCGCCCGGCTCCTCCGGGTTCGGGAACGCCACGGTCGGGAAGTCCGGGTCCGGCACGGCCTGCTCGCGCACCACCCGCACGTCGGTGAACCCGGCCCGCCGCAACGCCTCCACCGCCGTCGCGCCGCCGACGCCGTGCATGGGCGTCAGCACCACCCGCAGGTCGCGCGCCGTGCCGCGGGGCAGCGCGGCGACCGTCCGGAGGTACTCGTCCACCTCGGCGTCCGACACCGGCAGGTGGTCGTCCGACAGCGGCACCGACACCGCGGCCGGCACGCCCCGGATCGCCGCCTCGATCTCCCGGTCCTCGGGCGGCACGATCTGCCCGCCGCCCGCCAGGTACAGCTTGTAGCCGTTGTCCGCGGGCGGGTTGTGGGAGGCGGTGATCTGCACGCCCGCCACCGCGCCGTGCCGCTTGACCAGGAACGCCAGCACCGGCGTCGGCAACGGGCCCGGCAGCACCCGCACGGTGAAGCCCGCGCCCGCCAGCACGCCGGCCGCCGCCGCGGCGAAGTCCTCCGACCCGTGCCGCGCGTCCCGGCCGACGAACACCGTGCCGACGTGCCCGTTGGCCCGCAGCCACGCGGCCAGCCCGGCCGTGGTGCGGGTGACGACGGCCCGGTTCATGCCGTTCGGCCCGGCCCGCACGGGTCCGCGCAACCCGGCCGTGCCGAAGGTGAGCGGGCCCGCCATCCGGTCGGCCAGCTCGTCGACCGCGGCGGCGTCACCGCCCATCGCCCGCGCCAGGACGGTCTGGAGCTCCAGCCGCGTCGCCGGGTCGGGGTCGTCGGCGATCCAGCGGTACGCGGCGTCGCGCAGTGCCGGGGCGAGGGTCATGCCCGGGTCACCAGCTCCCGCAGCAGCGCGCCCATCCGGCTCGCCGCCGCCTGACCGGCCTCCAGCACCTCTTCGTGGTTGAGCGGTTCGCCGGTGATGCCCGCGGCGAGGTTCGTCACCAGGGACAGGCCGAACACCTCGACGCCCTCCGCGCGGGCCGCGATGGCCTCCAGCACGGTGGACATGCCGACCAGGTCCGCGCCCATCGTGCGCAGCATCCGGATCTCGGCGGGGGTCTCGAAGTGCGGACCCGGCAGGCCCGCGTACACGCCTTCCTCCAACGACGGGTCGATCTCCCGCGCGAGGTCGCGCAGCCGCGGCGAGTACAGGTCGGTCAGGTCCACGAACCGCGCCCCGACCAGCGGGGACGACGCGGTGAGGTTCAGGTGGTCGCTGATCAGCACCGGCTGGCCGACCGACATGCCCTGCCGCAACCCGCCCGCCGCGTTGGTCAGCACGACCGCGCCGACACCGGCCGCCGCCGCCGTGCGGACGCCGTGCACGACCTTCGCGACGCCCTTGCCCTCGTAGCCGTGCGTCCGGCCGAGCATGACCAGCACGTTCTTGTCCTCGACGCGCACCGACCGCACCGTGCCGCCGTGCCCGACGGCGGTGGGCGGCTCGAACCCGGGCAGCTCGCCCATGGGCACCTCGGCGCTCGCCTCGCCGATGAGGTCGGCGGCGGGTCGCCACCCGGACCCGAGGACGACGGCGATGTCGTGCCTGTCCACCCCGGTCCGCTCGGCCAACGCCTTGGCCGCGTCGGTCGCCAGGGCTTCCGGAGAGGTCTTCTCACTGATACCGGTCACGGCCGGGAGCCTAATCGCCGCCCCACTCCGGTGCCCGCAGCGCCGCTGTGGGGTCCACCGCTGTGGGGTCCGCCGCTAGTCCTTCACGCTGAACGTGGGCGCGATGGCCTCGAACAGCCGGCTCCGCCCGGTCTCCTCCTGCTCCGTCGGCACGACCACCTCGACCACCCACAGGTCGTTGCGGCGCGGCAGGACGCGGGAGTAGCGGCTGCGGCGCAGGTCCGGGCCCGGCGGCACGGTGCCGCGGGCCGTCGGGGTCGCCCGCTCCGCGGTCCGGTAGCTGTACTGGACGCCCGGCTGCGGCCCGCCCGGCGGCAGGACGTCGGTCGGTTCCACGACCTCGCCGAAGTACTGGCCCTCCGCCCACCGCGACCGCACCAGCTCCAGGTAGTCCTCGAGCGTGTGGCGGGGGTAGTAGTCCGGGAACCGCTGGACCGTCACCTCGTACCACCCGTTCGGCGCGACCAGGTGCACGACGGTGCTCGGGTCGAGCCCCTCGTTCGCCCGCTGCTCCAGGAAGCTCGTCCAGTCCGGGCCCACCTCGATGGTGAACTCCGCGCCCTGCTCGCCCTTCGCGGCCGCGGCCGACGCGGTGGTCGGCAGCAGCGACGGCGTCCCGGTCACCACGGGCGGCGACGGCGCGGTGCGGGTCGGCGGCGGCAGCAGCGGCGCGCCGGCCACGGTCCTGGTCAGCGCGAAGCCGGACGCGCTGCCGATGGCGAACAGCACCACCGCCGACAGCGCCACGGCCACCGCCGCCCCGGGCCTGCGCCCCAGCTCGCGGGTCGGCGGGGGAGCGGGGGCGAACGGCAGCGGGCCGGGGTCGGCGGCCAGCGGGGTGTCCGGGGCGATCGGCTGCTTGACCGGCGCGGGCCGCACGACCTCCACCACGGGGCGGGTGGCCGCCGACGTCGGGAACACGTCGGTGCCCGGCTCGGGCAGCAGCGGCCGGACCAGCCGCCGCACCTCCGCCAGGGGTAAGCGCTCCGCCGGCTCCTTCACCATCAGCCCGGCCACGACCGGCTCCAACGCCCCGCACGCCGACGCCGGCGGCACGTCGCCGTGCACGACCTGGTTGATGGTCTGGAGCACGTTCGCGCCTTCGTACGGTTGCTGCCCGGTCATCGCCGCGTACAGCGTGGCGCCCAGCGACCACTGGTCCGCCGCGAACGACACCGCCCCGCCGGCCGCCACCTCCGGCGCGATGAACGCGGGCGTGCCCAGCGTGATCCCGCGACTGGTGAGGGTGGCCTCGGCGACGTTGCGGGCGATGCCGAAGTCGGTGAGCTTGACCCGGCCGTCGTCGGCGACCAGCACGTTGCCCGGCTTGACGTCCCGGTGCGTGATCCCGGCGCGGTGCGCGGCCTCCAGCGCCGCCGCCACCGCGTCCGCCACGACCGCGCCCTGCACGTCGGTCAACGGCCCGCGCCGCCGCACGACCTCCGCCAGCGACGACGACGGCACCAGCTCCATCACCACGTACGGGTCACCGTCGACCTGCACCACGTCGTACAGCGTCACGAGGTTCGGGTGGGCGAGCGCCGCGGCCGACCGCGCCTCGCGCAGCGTGCGCTCCCGGAGCAGCTCGTCGTCCGCGGGGTCGACGCCTTCCGGGGTGCCGCCCGGGCGCAGGATCTCCTTCACCGCGACGGCGCGGCGCAGCACCTCGTCGTGCGCGGCCCACACCGTCCCCATCGAGCCGCGCCCCAGGACGTGCCGCAGCCGGTAACGGCCCGCGATGAGCCGGTCGTGCCCGGTAATCGGCTGGTCTTCCTCCACTTCGCCATCATTCCCCAGCGTGGAAGACTGAGGTCTGCATCGTTCACGGCGGTGAACCTCACATAGCCGCCGTACTACTGGTGAGTAACACTGCGGAGCATGATGGAGCCGTCAGGCGAGTTGGCGCTGGCCGCCGAGTTCCCCGCCCCCGACCACGAGCAGTGGTCGGAGCTCGTCCGGGGCGTCCTGCGCAAGTCGGGTGCGGAATTCGGGTCCCTGATCACCACCACCTACGACGGCATCGACGTGCGGCCGCTCTACACCGCGGCCGACCGCGCGCCCGACGCCGGTTTCCCGGGCCTCGCCCCGTTCACCCGCGCCGGCAGGCCGCAGGGCGCGGTGGAGGGCTGGGACGTCCGCCAGCAGCACGTGGTCGCCGACCGCGAGGCGGTGCTGGCCGACCTGGAGAACGGCGTCACGTCGCTGTGGCTCAAGGGTCTCGACCCGGCCGCCTACGACGACGTGCTGGCCGACGTCTACCTCGACCTCGCGCCCGTCGTGGTCGACGCCGGCGCGGACTTCCTCGACGCCGGGCGCGCCATGCTGCGGGTCTGGGACCGGCGGCCGGTGCTCGCGAGCCAGGTCCGGGGCAACCTCGGCGCCGACCCGCTGGGCGTGCGCGCCCGCACCGGCCAGGCCGCCGACTTCGCGGCGCTGACCGAGCTGCTCGGCGCGGCCCGCGCGTTCCCGGAGCTGCGCCTGGTCGTCGTGGACGGCCTGCCGTTCCACGAGGCCGGCGGTTCGGACGCGGAGGAGCTCGGCGCGTCCCTCGCCGCCGGCGTGGCCTACCTGCGCCACCTCACCGGGGCCGGGCTGGACGCCGCGCGGGCCGTGCGGCTGCTGGAGTTCCGGTACGCGGCGACCGCCGACCAGTTCCTCACCATCGCCAAGTTCCGCGCCGCGCGGCGGCTGTGGGCGCGGGTGACCGAGGTCGTCGGCGCACCCGCCGCGCAGGTCCAGCACGCGGTCACGTCGCCCGCGATGATGACCCGCCGCGACCCGTGGGTGAACATGCTGCGCACCACCGTGGCGTGCTTCGGCGCGGGCCTGGGCGGGGCGGACGCGGTGACCGTGCTGCCGTTCGACCACGCGATCGGCCGGCCCGACGACTTCTCCCGCCGCATCGCCCGCAACACCCAGTCGCTGCTGCTGGAGGAGTCGAGGCTGGCGGGCGTGATCGACCCGGCCGGCGGCTCCTGGTACGTCGAGCGGCTCACCGACGACCTCGCGCGCGCCGCGTGGGCGTGGTTTCGGGAGATCGAGGCGGCGGGCGGGCTGCCGGAGGCGTTCGACCTGGTCGGCGACCGGATCGCGGCCACCTGGGAACGGCGGCGGGCGAACCTCGCCGACCGGTCCGACGCGATCACCGGCGTCAGCGAGTTCCCGAACCTCGGCGAGCAGCCGGTGGTCCGCGAGCCGCACCCCGAGCAGCCGGGCGGCGGCCTGCCGCGCGTCCGCTACGCCCAGGACTTCGAGGCGCTGCGGGACGCCGCCGACGCCGCGCCCGAGCGACCCCGGGTCTTCCTGGCCACCCTCGGCCCGGTCGCCGCGCACACCGCCCGGGCCACGTTCGCGGCGAACCTGTTCCAGGCGGGCGGGATCGAGACGCCGAGCGCCGGCGCCACCGCGACCGCGGACGACGTGGTCGCGCGGTTCCGCGAGAGCGGCACGAGGGTCGTGTGCCTGTGCGGCAGCGAGACGAGCTACGCCGAGCTCGCCGAACCCGTGGCGCGGGCGCTGCGCGAGGCCGGCGCGGAACGGGTGCTGCTGGCGGGCAGGCGGTCCGAGGCCGAGATCGACGAGTACGTGTTCACCGGCTGCCCGGCGCTCGACGTGCTGGAGCACACGTTCGAAGCCCTTGGAGTCCCGCGATGATCCCGAACTTCGCCGACGTCGAGCTGGGCGAGCCGACCCCCGACGCCGACGCCGCCCGGTGGCGGGCCGCGCTGCAGGAGGCGACCGGCAAGGGCGTCGACGCGTTCACCTGGGAGACGCCCGAGGGCATCGGCGTCAAGCCGGTCTACACCGCCGCCGACACCGAGGGCCTCGACTTCCTCGCCACCTACCCGGGCATCGCGCCGTTCCTGCGCGGCCCGTACCCGACGATGTACGTCAACCAGCCGTGGACGATCCGGCAGTACGCCGGGTTCTCCACCGCCGAGGAGTCCAACGCCTTCTACCGCCGCAATCTCGCGGCCGGGCAGAAGGGCCTGTCCGTCGCGTTCGACCTGGCCACGCACCGCGGCTACGACTCCGACCACCCGCGCGTGGCGGGCGACGTCGGCATGGCGGGCGTGGCGATCGACTCGATCTACGACATGCGGCAGTTGTTCGACGGCATCCCGCTGGACCGGATGAGCGTGTCGATGACCATGAACGGCGCCGTGCTGCCGGTCCTGGCGCTGTACGTGGTGGCGGCCGAGGAGCAGGGGGTGGCGCCCGAGCAGCTCGCCGGGACCATCCAGAACGACATCCTCAAGGAGTTCATGGTCCGCAACACCTACATCTACCCGCCGCAGCCGTCGATGCGGATCATCTCCGACATCTTCGCGTTCACCTCGCGGCGGATGCCGAAGTTCAACTCCATCTCCATCTCCGGCTACCACATGCAGGAGGCGGGCGCGACGGCCGACCTGGAGCTGGCCTACACGCTCGCGGACGGCGTGGAGTACCTGCGGGCGGGCCGGGACGCGGGGCTGGACGTCGACGCGTTCGCGCCGCGGCTGTCGTTCTTCTGGGCGATCGGCATGAACTTCTTCATGGAAGTCGCCAAGATGCGCGCCGCCCGGCTGCTGTGGGCCAAGCTGGTGAAGGGCTTCGGCGCGCGCAACCCGAAGTCGCTGTCCCTGCGCACGCACTGCCAGACGTCCGGCTGGTCGCTCACCGCGCAGGACGTGTTCAACAACGTCGCCCGCACGTGCGTCGAGGCGATGGCCGCCACGCAGGGGCACACGCAGTCGTTGCACACCAACGCGCTGGACGAGGCGCTGGCGCTGCCGACGGACTTCTCCGCGCGCATCGCCCGCAACACGCAGCTGCTGCTCCAGCAGGAGTCCGGCACCACCCGGGTGATCGACCCGTGGGGCGGCAGCGCGTTCGTGGAACGCCTCACGCACGACCTGGCGCACCGCGCGTGGGCGCACATCACCGAGGTGGAGGCCGCGGGCGGGATGGCGCGGGCCATCGACGCGGGCATCCCGAAGCTGCGCATCGAGGAGGCGGCGGCGCGCACCCAGGCGCGCATCGACTCCGGCCGGCAGCCGGTGATCGGCGTGAACAAGTACCAGGTCGAGGTCGACGAGAAGATCGACGTGCTCAAGGTCGACAACGCCGGGGTGCGCGCGCAGCAGCTCGCGAAGCTGGCGCGGCTGCGCGAGGAGCGCGACCAGGCGGCGGTCGACCGGGCGCTGACCGCGCTGACGAACGCGGCCGGCTCGGACGGCAACCTGCTGGAGCTGGCCATCGACGCGGCCCGGGCCAAGGCCACGGTCGGCGAGATCTCCGAGGCGCTGGGCCGGGTGTGGGGCCGCCACTCCGCGCAGATCCGCACGATCACCGGCGTCTACCGCGAGGAGGCGGGGTCCGTGTCCAACGTCGAGGCCACCCGCGAGGTCGTGGCGGAGTTCGCCGAGGCCGAGGGGCGGCGCCCGCGCATCCTGGTCGCCAAGATGGGCCAGGACGGGCACGACCGGGGCCAGAAGGTGATCGCGACCGCGTTCGCCGACCTGGGCTTCGACGTGGACGTCGGCCCGCTGTTCCAGACGCCCGACGAGGTGGCGCGGCAGGCCGTGGAGGCCGACGTGCACGTCGTCGGCGTGTCGTCGCTGGCCGCCGGGCACCTCACGCTGGTGCCCGCGCTGCGGTCGGCGCTGGTGGAGCTGGGCCGCGACGACATCATGATCGTGGTCGGCGGGGTGATCCCGCCGCAGGACTTCGAGGCGCTGCGGGATGCGGGCGCGGCGGCGATCTTCCCGCCCGGCACGGTGATCGCCGACGCGGCGGGCGACCTGCTGCGCCGGCTCGCCGAGCAGCTCGGACACGACGAGGTCGCGGCGCGCCCCGGCGACGGCGAGGCGGTCGACCCGCCGGGACGAGATGCCTAAGCCGGTCGACGTCGGCGAGTACGCCAAGGGCGTGCTCGCCGGGAACCGGGGCACCCTCGCGCGGGCCATCACGCTGGTCGAGTCGACGCGCCCCGACCACCGCGCGGCGGCGCAGGAGCTGCTGGTCGAGCTGCTGCCGCACTCGGGCGGCGCGCACCGCGTCGGCATCACCGGCGTGCCCGGCGTGGGCAAGTCGACGTTCATCGACGCGTTCGGCTCCATGCTGACCGGGCTCGGGCACCGGGTGGCGGTGCTGGCGGTCGACCCGTCGTCCACCCGCACCGGCGGCTCCATCCTGGGCGACAAGACCCGGATGGCCCGGCTCGCGGTCGACCCGGCGGCGTTCATCCGGCCCTCGCCCACCTCCGGCACGCTCGGCGGCGTCGCCAAGGCCACCCGCGAGTCGATCGTGCTGGTCGAGGCGGCCGGCTACGACGTGGTGCTGGTCGAGACGGTCGGCGTGGGCCAGTCCGAGGTCGCGGTGGCCAACATGACGGACTGCTCGCTGTTCCTCACCCTCGCCCGCACCGGCGACCAGCTCCAGGGCATCAAGAAGGGCGTGCTGGAGCTGGCGGACGTGATCGCGGTCAACAAGGCCGACGGGCCGCACGAGCTGGACGCCCGCAAGGCGGCGCGCGAGCTGGCGGGCGCGTTGCGGCTGCTGCGCCCGCCGGACGCCGTGTGGCACCCGCCCGTGCTGACGTGCAGCGGGCTGGACGGCACGGGCCTGGACGCGGTGTGGGAGCAGGTCCGGGCGCACCGGGCGGCGCTGGAGGCGGCCGGCGAGCTGGCCGAGCGGCGCCGCCGCCAGCAGGTCGACTGGACCTGGGCGATGGTCAACGACCAGCTCCTGGCGAGCCTGCGGGCCGCGCCGGGGGTGCGGTCGGTCGTGCCCGAGGTGGAGCGGCGGGTGCGCGCGGGCGAGCTGACGGCGACGCTGGCCGCCGAGCGCATCCTGGCCGCGTTCCGCGCCGGCGCGTGACCCCTCACGTCGCTGTTCGCTCACGGCACGTGAACGGTTCCCGGTTCGGATGACCACTGACAGTGGTAACCCCGCAGGGTGGTGGCTAGGCTTGGCGACCATGTGGCGATCTGTGCTCGCGGTGTGCCTGTTCGTGCTGGCCGGTGTCTTCACCGCGTCGGGCACAGCGGCGGCCGTGACGACGGCGCCTCACCTCGCCGCCGCCCAGCCCACCGAGACCCTCGCGCCCGGCGGCACGATCCAGCCGGGCGGCACCGTGCCGCCCGGTCCGGACCTCGACGCGCCGCAGGACCAGCCGGCGTCCTCGTCCGGCTCGGAGACCCGCCGGAAGCTGTGGATCGGCGGCATCGCGCTGCTGCTGTTCGCGCTCGTCTACTGGCGGAACAAGAAGCGGTGGTCCAAGTGGAGGGCCGGGCGCAAGTCCGGTTGATCCCGTTCGGGTGATCTCGCCGGGTGGTCCGCGAGCGGGCGGCTCGACCTGGGTTTTTCCCAGTGGGTGGGAACACGTGGGCGCGATGTGGTCGCGTTCCGGCGTGACGCGCCTAGCATGGCCTGCGCGAACGTGAACGGCGCTCGTGCCGGTTGATCGGTCTGACCGAACATCGAGCACCGCTCGGCGCAGCCCTCCGACCGGCCGCCGGTTGATCAACGAGGGGTGCGACGTGGCCGCCGGGCCGTGATGCAGGATGGACGCAAATGAGTACCGACTTCAAGATGAGCACGCGCTCGGCCGTCGAGCGGTACTCGACTGCGCTGGTCGACCTCTCCCGCAGCATCCACGCGGAGCCCGAGCAGGCGTTCGCCGAGCACCGCAGCGCCGCCAAGGTCGCCGACCTGCTCGCCGCCGAGGGCTTCGAGGTCGACCGCGGCGTCGCGGACCTGGAGACGGCGTTCACCGCCTCCTTCGGCTCGGGTGACCTGGTGGTGGGCCTGTGCGCCGAGTACGACGCGCTGCCCGAGATCGGGCACGCGTGCGGGCACAACGTCATCGCCGCCGCGTCCGCCGGGGCGGCCCTCGCGCTGCGCGACCTGGCCGACGACCTCGGCCTCACCGTCCGGGTGATCGGCACGCCGGCCGAGGAGGTCGGCGGCGGCAAGGTGCTGATGCTCGAACGCGGGGTATTCGACGACGTGGCGTTCTCGATGATGGTGCACCCGGCTCCCTACGAGGCCGTCGCCGCGCGATCGCTCGCCATCACCGACGTCGAGGTCCACTACACCGGCAAGCCCTCCCACGCCGCCGCCGCGCCGCACCTGGGGGTGAACGCCGCCGACGCCATCACGGTCGCCCAGGTCGCCATCGGGCTCGCCCGCCAGCACCTGGAGCCGGGCCAGATGGTCAGCGGCATCGTCACCCGCGGCGGCGCCGTGCCCAACATCGTGCCCGCGCGCACCTCGGCGATGTTCGACCTGCGCGCCGACGACCTGGAATCGCTGCGCCGGCTCGAGGAGCGGATCAACCGCTGCTTCGAGGCGGGCGCGATCGCCACCGGCTGCACCCACGAGGTCGTCAAGGTCTCGCCGGTGTACGCCGAGCTGACGCCCGACCCGTGGCTCGCGGACGCCTACCGGCGCGCGGCCACGGAGCTGGGGCGTCACCCCATGAGCCCCGAGCAGGAGCTCAAGGAGAAGATCGGCAGCACCGACATGGGCAACATCACCCGTGCGCTGCCGGCCATCCACCCGACCATCGCCATCGACTGCGGAGACGCGGTGAACCACCAACTCGAGTTCGCGAACGCCTGTGCCACGGCATCGGCCGACCGAGCCGTGCTCGACGGGGCGCTCGCCCTCGCCTGGACCACTATTTCCGCTGCCACCGACGCGGAGCAGCGCGCGCGACTGCTGGCGGGTGGGGCATGACGGTCCTGGACTCGCGTCTGCCGGAGGAGGGTGCCGAGGTGCTGTTGACCGACCGTGGGGTCAGCATTGCCCCTGTGGATGATCCCGGTGAGGGCCGCGGGCCCTCGTGGCTGGACGACTGGCTGGCGGCGAACGCCTCCGAGGTCGTCGCCTGGCGCCGGCACCTCCACGCCCACCCGGAGCTGTCCCGCCACGAGTACGCCACCACCGAGCTGATCGCGGACGTGCTGCGCTCGGCCGGCCTCAAGCCGCGCATCATGCCCGGCGGGACCGGCCTGGTGTGCGACGTCGGCTCCGGGCCGCGGTGCGTCGCGCTGCGGGCCGACATCGACGCGCTGCCGCTGCCGGAGAACACCGGCGCGCCGTACTCGTCCACAGTGGACGGTGTAGCGCACGCGTGCGGGCACGACGCGCACACCACCGTGCTGCTGGGCGCGGCCCTGGCGCTCGCGTCGGCCACCGAGCTGCCCGGCCGGGTGCGCCTGGTGTTCCAGCCGGCCGAGGAGGTCATGCCCGGCGGCGCGCTGGACGTGCTGGCCGCGGGCGGGCTCGACGGCGTGGAGCGGATCTTCGGCCTGCACTGCGACCCGCGGCTCGAAGTGGGTCGGATCGGCACCCGGATCGGCGCGATCACCTCGGCCAGCGACATGCTGGAGCTGCGGCTGACCTCGCCGGGCGGGCACACCTCCCGGCCGCACCTGACCGCCGACCTGGTGCACGCGCTGGGCACCGTGATCACCGGCCTGCCGGGGTTGCTGTCGCGCCGCGTGGACCCGAGGTCGGGGACCGTGCTGGTGTGGGGCGCGGTGCACGCGGGCGAGGCGCCCAACGCCGTGCCGCAGGACGGCGTGCTGCGCGGGACGCTGCGCACCGGCGACCGGGACATCTGGGCCGAGCTGGAGCCGCTGATCAAGGAGTTGGTGGGCGCGCTGCTCGCGCCCACCGGCGTCGGCTTCGACCTGCACCACCGGCGTGGCGTGCCGCCGGTCGTGAACGACCGCGAGAGCACGATGCTGCTGCGCGCGGGCATCGAGGCGGCCCTGGGCGAGGACGCGCTGGCCGGCACGGAGCAGTCGTCCGGCGGCGAGGACTTCGGGTGGTACCTGGAGCACGTGCCCGGGTCGTTCGCCCGCCTGGGCGTGTGGGACGGCGTGGGCAAGCAGAAGGACCTCCACCAGCCCGGCTTCGACCTGGACGAGCGCGCCCTGCTGGTCGGCGTGCGGGTGATGGTGCACGCGGCGCTGGCCGCGCTGGCCTGATCGGGCCACCGGGCCGCCGACGCGCGTCGGCGGCCCGGTGTTCTCCCCTCAGCTCACCGGTTCGGTCAGCTCGGGGCGGGCCTCGGGCGCGGCGGAGCGCACGGCGTCGGCCGCCTGGTCGTCCGGTTCGGTCTGCGAGGCCCGTTCGGCCTCCACGCGGGCGGTGTAGACCGCGACCTCGTGCTCGACCACCTCGTCGCTCCAGCCGTGGACGCCTGCCATCAGGCGGGCCACCGCCAGGGCGCAGTCGACGCCCCGGTGCGGGTACTCGATCGAGATCCGGGTGCGGCGGGTCAGCACGTCCTCCAGGTGCAGCGCCCCTTCGTGCGACGCGGCGTAGACGACCTCGACCTGGAGGTAGTCGGGGGCGTGGGGCACGGGCTTGAGCAGCTCGGGGTCCGCCGACCCGAGCACCTCGTGGACGAGGGAGCCGTAGCGGTCCAGCAGGTGGCGGACCCGGTAGGGGTGCAGGCCGTAGCGGTGGGCCAGCTGGTCCGCCTGGTTCACCAGGGCGTGGTAGCCGTCCGCCCCGATCAGGGGGACCTTGTCGGTGATCGACGGCTGGATGCGGCCCGGCAGGTCGACCGACGCGGCGTCCACGGCGTCCGCGCCCATGACCCGGTACGTCGTGTACTTGCCGCCGGCGATCGCCACCAGGCCGGGGGCGACCCGGGCGACGGCGTGCTCGCGGGAGAGCTTCGAGGTCGACTCGCTCTCGCCCGCCAGGAGCGGCCGCAGGCCCGCGTAGACGCCCTGGATGTCGTCGTGCGTCAGCGGGGTGGCCAGCACCTCGTTGACGTGCTCCAGGATGTAGTCGATGTCCGCCCTGGTCGCCGCGGGGTGCGCCAGGTCGAGGTTCCAGTCGGTGTCCGTCGTCCCGACGATCCAGTGGTTCCGCCACGGGATCACGAAGAGGACCGACTTCTCGGTGCGCAGGATCATGCCGGACTCCGAGACGATCCGGTCCCTCGGCACGACGACGTGGACGCCCTTGGACGCGCGGACGCGGAAGCGGCCCCGGCTGCCGGACAGGCGTTGCAGCTCGTCGGTCCAGACGCCGGTCGCGTTGATCACCGCGTGCGCCCGCACGGACGTCTCGCGGCCGTCCTCGACGTCGCGCACCCGCACGCCGGAGACCCGGTCCGCCTCCCGCAGGAAACCCACGACCTGCGTGGACGTGCGCAGGACCGCGCCGTAGTGCGCCGCCGTGCGGCCGACCATCATGGTGTGCCGGGCGTCGTCGGCCTGGGCGTCGTAGTACCTGATCCCGCCGATCAGCGCGGTCGGCTTCAGCGCGGGCACCAGCCGCAGCGCGCCGGCCCTGGTCAGGTGCTTCTGGCCCGGCACCGAGCGCGCGCCGCCCATCGTGTCGTACATGAGCAGGCCGGCGGCGGTGTAGGGGCGTTCCCAGACGCGGTGCGTGAGCGGGTACAGGAACGACACCGGCTTGACCAGGTGCGGCGCCAGGCGGGTCAGCATGAGTTCGCGTTCCCGCAGCGCCTCGCGCACGAGACCGAACTCCAGTTGCTCCAGGTACCGCAGACCGCCGTGGAACAGCTTGGACGACCGGCTGGACGTGCCCGAGGCCAGGTCGCGGGCCTCGACCAGCGCCACCCGCAGGCCGCGCGTGGCGGCGTCCAGGGCGGCGCCGACGCCGACCACGCCGCCACCGATGATCACCAGGTCGAACGTGCCGGAGCCCAACCGCTCCCAGGCGTCCTCCCGTTCCCGCGGTCCGAGCCGGCCCGGGGTGGAGGTGTGCTGCTCAGGCATGCCCATCGACGCCTCCTGATGCTCGACTCGACTGGTCCGACCAGGACTGACTCGACCACGTTACCCGTCGGTACGCCACCCGTGGACAACCGGAGTGGCCGGAACTAGCGTCAACGCTCATCGTGGGGTGGGCAGCGCCGCCGGACCCGGACCGCGTTGCCTCCTGTCAAGGCGAGGAGGTCGGCGAGTGAGCAGTGGCTCGATCTTCGTGTGGGAATTGCTGGGCACCGCGATCCTGATCCTGCTGGGCGCCGGTGTGGTCGCCAACGTCACCTTGAAGGACTCACTCGGCAACGCCGGCGGGTGGCTCCTGGTCAACTTCGGCTGGGGTTTCGCGGTGTTCGCGGGCGCCAGCGTCGCGGCGCCGAGCGGCGCCCACCTCAACCCCGCGGTGACGCTGGGGTTGGCCGTCGCGGGCAAGACGCCGTGGTCCCAGGTCCCCGTCTACATCGCGGCCCAGCTCCTCGGCGCCTTCCTCGGCGCCGTGCTCGCGTGGCTGACCTACAAGCTGCAGTTCGACGCGCACGACGACCCGGTGAACACGCGCGGCATCTTCTGCACCGCGCCCACCATCCCCCGGGCGGGCTGGAACTTCGTGACCGAGGTGATCGGCACGTTCGTGCTGGTCGCCTGGGTCCTGCTGAGCCCGGGCGCGAAGGGCGCGACCGACGGCATCCCGCAGCTGGGCAACGCCGCGCTCGGCTACGCCGGTGTCGCGTTCGTCGTGATCGGCATCGGCGCTTCCCTCGGTGGCCCCACCGGCTACGCCATCAACCCGGCCCGCGACCTCGCCCCGCGCATCGCCTACGCGATCCTGCCCATCCGCGACAAGGGCAGCGCCGAGTGGGGCTACGCCTGGGTGCCGGTCCTCGGCCCGCTGGTCGGTGGCGTGCTCGCCGCCCTCCTGTACCTGGTTCTCCCGGTCTGAAAGGACTCCATCGCATGACGAAGTACGTGGCCGCGATCGACCAGGGCACGACGTCGACCCGGTGCATGGTCTTCGACCACTCGGGCCGGGTGGTCTCCGTGGACCAGAAGGAGCACGAGCAGGTCTTCCCCCGGGCCGGGTGGGTCGAGCACGACGCGAACGAGATCTGGACCAACACCCGGCAGGTGGCCGCGGGCGCGTTGGCCAAGGCCGACCTGACCGTCGCCGACATCGCCGCGGTCGGCATCACCAACCAGCGCGAGACCGCGCTCGTCTGGGACCGGACCACCGGGCAGCCGGTCTACAACGCGATCGTCTGGCAGGACACCCGCACGGACCGGATCTGCGCCGAGCTGGGCGCGCTGGGCGGCGGCCAGGAGCGGTACCGGGACAAGACCGGGTTGCCGCTGGCCACGTACTTCTCCGGGCCGAAGGTCCGCTGGATCCTCGACAACGTGGAGGGCGCGCGGGAGCGGGCCGAGGCCGGCGACCTGCTGTTCGGCAACATGGACACCTGGGTGCTGTGGAACATGACCGGCGGGGTCGAGGGCGGCGTGCACGTCACCGACCCCACCAACGCCTCCCGCACGCTGCTGATGGACCTCGACACGCTGAACTGGGACGAGGACATCGCCGCGGAGATGGGCGTGCCCCTGTCGATGCTGCCGGAGATCCGGTCGTCGTCCGAGGAGTACGGCAGGGTGCGCCAGCGCGGCGCGCTGGCCGGCGTGCCCATCGCGGGCATCCTCGGCGACCAGCAGGCGGCGACGTTCGGCCAGGCGTGCCTGTCGCCGGGCGAGGCGAAGAACACCTACGGCACCGGCAACTTCGTGCTGCTCAACACCGGCACGGACAAGGTGATGAGTGAGAACGGGCTGCTCACCACGGTCTGCTACAAGATCGGCTCGCAGGCGCCGGTGTACGCGCTGGAGGGCTCGATCGCGGTGACCGGGTCGTTGGTGCAGTGGCTGCGCGACAACCTCGGCCTCATCTCCGACGCCGCCGAGGTCGAGCAGTACGCCCGCAGCGTGGAGGACAACGGCGGCGCGTACTTCGTGCCCGCGTTCTCCGGGCTGTTCGCGCCGTACTGGCGGTCGGACGCGCGGGGCGCGATCGTCGGCCTGACCCGGTTCGTGAACAAGGGCCACCTGGCCCGCGCGGTGCTGGAGGCGACGGCGTTCCAGACGCGTGAGGTGATCGACGCGATGAACGCCGACTCGGGCGTGCCGCTCAAGGCGTTGAAGGTCGACGGCGGCATGGTCGTGAACGAGCTGCTCATGCAGTTCCAGGCGGACATCCTGGGCGTGCCGGTGATCCGCCCGGTGGTCAACGAGACGACCGCGCTGGGCGCGGCCTACGCGGCGGGCCTGGCGGTCGGGTTCTGGGAGTCGGAGGAGGACATCCGGCAGAACTGGGCCCAGGACAAGCAGTGGGACCCGCAGATGGACGAGGAGGCGCGGTCGGCGACGTACGCGCAGTGGAAGAAGGCGGTGACCAGGACGTTCGACTGGGTCGAGTAGCCCTGCCGGGGCGTCGCCGCGCGGCGACGCCCCTCCGGTCGGGTCAGGGGGTGCCCCCCCCGCCGGCGGTCAACCGGTCACGACCACCCGAAGTGCCTAGTCCAGGTCGTCGTGGCGCATGAGCTGGCGGCCTGCCTCGGTGATCGAGCCGGTCAGCGAGGGGTAGACCGAGAACGTGGTGGCCAGGTCGTCCACCGTGAGCTGGTTCTGCACGGCCAGCGTGATCGACAGGATCAGCTCGCTGGCGTTCGGCGCGACGACGACGCCGCCGATCACCACGCCCGTCGCCGGGCGGCAGAACAGCTTCACGAAACCGCGCCGCAGGCCCTCCATCTTGGCGCGCGGGTTCGTGGCCAGCGGCAGCATGATCGTGCGGGCGGGGACCTCGCCGGAGTCGATCGCCTGCTGGCTGATGCCGACGCTCGCGATCTCCGGGTTGGTGAACACGTTCGCGGCGACCGTCTTGAGCTTGATCGGGCTGACGCCCTCGCCCAGCGCGTGCCACATGGCGATGCGGCCCTGCATGGCGGCGACGCTGGCCAGCAGCAGCACGCCCGTGCAGTCGCCCGCCGCGTAGACGCCGGAGATGTTGGTCCGCGACACCCGGTCGACCGGGATGTACCCGCCGCGGCCGAGTTCGATGCCGATCTTGTCCAAGCCCAGGTCGGCGGTGTTCGGGACGGAGCCGACCGTCATCAGCGCGTGGCTGGCCTCGATCGTGCGACCGTCTTCCAGGTGAATCAGGACACCGTCGCCGACGTTCTCGACCCGGTCCGCGCGGGCGTGCTTGACCACCGCCGTGCCGCGTTCGGCGAAGACGTCCTCCAGCACCACGGCCGCGTCGGCGTCCTCGTGGGGGAGCACCCGGTCGCGGCTGGAGACCATGGTCACCTTCACGCCGAGTTCCGTGTACGCCGAGGCGAACTCCACACCGGTGACACCCGACCCGATGACGGCCAGGTGCTCGGGCAGCTCCGGGAGGTCGTAGATCTGCCGCCAGGTCAGGATCCGCTTGCCGTCGGGCTCCGCGCCGGGCAGCACGCGCGGGGTCGCGCCCGTGGCGATGAGCACCACGTCGGCCGGGAGGACCTCCCTGCCGCCGTCCTCGGTGAGGGCGACGACCTCGTGCTGGGCCAGGCCGCGGGCGTTGTCGCAGAACTTGGCGACGCCGTTCAGGATGCGCACGCCCTCGCGCTGGAGGCGGGCGCGGACGTCGGCGGACTGGGCGAGCGCGAGGCCCTTCACCCGGCCGTGGACGACCGGCAGCTCGACGGCCGCCTCCGCGTTGTCCGTGCGAATGCCCAGCTCACCGGCGTTGCGGAAGGCGCTGCGGCCGCCCGCGGAGGCGATGAACGTCTTGGACGGCACGCAGTCGTAGAGCACGCAGGCGCCACCGAGGCCCTCGCGTTCCACGATGGTCACGTCGGCCCCGTGCTGGGCCGCGACCAGTGCCGCCTCGTAACCTGCGGGGCCGCCGCCCATGATGACGATGCGGGTCACGACACGTCCTCCTCCTGGTCATCGGCGCTGTTCGCGCCGCCGGCAGCCGCAGGTAACCGTACGCGGTCGGGTGTCGGGGTGTGTCGTCCGGTCTTCTGGTCCTTCGCGGTGATCGCGAGGTCGCTAGGCTGTGGGCGTGCCGCTCTATGCCGCGTACGGGTCCAACATGGACCCGAACCAGATGATGGAGCGAGCGCCCTACTCCCCCATGGCGGGGACGGGGTGGCTCGCCGGATGGCGTCTGACGTTCGGTGGCGAGGACCTGGGCTGGGAGGGCGCGCTCGCCACCATCGTCGAGGACCCCGACTCGCAGGTGTTCTGCGTGCTCTACGACGTGAGCCCGCGTGACGAGTCCCGCCTCGACCGCTGGGAAGGCGCCCTCGGCCTGTACAAGAAGATCCGCCTGCGGGTCCAGACCCTGGAGGGCTCGGTCACCGCCTGGCTCTACGTGCTGGACGCGTACGAGGGCGGTCTTCCCTCGGCCCGCTACATCGGCGTGGTGGCCGACGCCGCCGAAGCCGCGGGCGCCCCCGACGACTACGTCGCCGACCTGCGCACCCGCCCCTGCCAAGGCATCGGCCCCTGACCCCCGCGAGAGTCCAACGTTCACGTCGCGTGAGTCCAACGCTCAACGCGCGTGAGTCCTACACCCAGAACGCGTGAGTCCTACGTTCAGGACCCCCGAGTTCAACGCTCAACTGTCGGAACAGCCGTGCGGGGTTGCGGAGGTCCGAGGCGTCGGCCCGCAGCACCTTCCACCCGCGCCGCCGCAGGTCCTCGTCACGGGCCTGGTCCGCCTCGGCCTTGTCGACGTGCGCCGCGTAACCGTCGTACTCCAGGGCCACCCGGGCGTCCGGCCACGCGAAGTCGAGCCGCCAGAGCTCACGGCCGTCCAGGTCGCGAACGGGGTGCTGGGGCTCCGGCAGCGGGAAGCCGGCCTCGGCGATCGTGAGCAGGAGCGTGCTCTCCGCCGGTGACTCGGGCAGTCCCGTGGCCAGGTCCAGCAGGAACACGCCCTGCCGCCGTCCCCGGTGGTCACGGCGGGTCGCGATGCGCACGGTCAGGTCGGCCTTGAACGCGGCACGCTCCTGCGGAGGGAGGGCACCGAGTGCCTGATCGGCGCAGGCCAGGGCCGTGGAGCGGCGACGGCTGCGGCACAGCAGGTCGGCGATGGCGTAGTCGAGCATCATGCACCGCAGCCCGTCGACCTCGACCACGTCCGCCGGGTCGTACTGGTGGTAGTGGACGGCGAGGCCGGGGCGGGGGCGGAGCCTGCGGTCGTAGTCCAGGAGGATGTGCACGCGGTTGGTCTCGGCCGCCGTGCAGCCGTGCAGCCAGGCCGCCGTGTGGTCGGTGAGCACGGCGTCGGGCCCGGCCATGAGCAGCGCGGCGGCGGCCCGGGTGTGCAGGCTCATCATGCGTTCGCGCTGGATGACGACCGTGCGGCAGTAGTTGACGAGGTGGCCGTCGCGGATGGCGCGGCTCACGGCTTGCCGGCCGATGTGGTCGTGCAGCCGCGTGCGGGGGTAGGCGCCGTGGAGGCCCGGGGGCAGTTCGATCATGCATAACCGAGTGGCGGGACTCCCGATCCCGTACACGGTTCACCTGATCGTGGGAAGCCGCGATGCGTGAGCGTTGAACTCACGGCGTCCGAACGTAGGACTCTCGCGGGCTGACGGTTGGACTCACGCGCCGTGAAGGTAGGACTCTCGCGAGCTGGGGGTTGGACTCACGGGGTGGTCAGGGATTCCAGGTGGTGGAGGAGGCGGCGGGAGTCGACGGGGGCGACGGTGCTCCACGGTTGTTGGCCCGGGGTGGCGCGGCGCAGTTGGATGTAGCGGCCCTGCGGGGTGTCGAAGAACGACACCACGTGGTCCTGGCGCACGCGCTTGCCGTACTTGTCCCGGCTCGCCGCGCCGAACTGGCCGCGGTGACCCGCGTCGCGGAACATGTCGGCCAACGTGTGCGCGTCCTGCTGCCGGATGCCCCGCGACAGCAGCGCCTGCTCCAGCTCGTCCGGCGTGTTGGACACGGCCGCGGCGGCGTCCAGGTCGGCGCTCGGCAGCGTCACGGAGTGCCCGGGCCCGGCCGGGAGCTGCGGCAGCACGGACAGCGCCTCCCGGGCCAGCCCCTCGGCCGACGCGGGCCGCAGCGTCAACCGGTCGTGCTCCAGCACCGCCAGCACGCCCGACTGGCCCTTGGCCGCCGCCAGGACGCGGACGCTGTGCCCCAGCCACAACCGGCCGTCCACCTCGTGCCGCGGCCGGTTCAGCAGGTGCAGCAGGTCCTCCAGCACCGGGTCCAGCGACACCGGGCGGCCGAGACCGCGCCGGTCCAGCTCCGACCACGCCCGCTGCTCCAGCTCGGCGCGCTCGGCGTGCGTCTTGCCCGGCGACGGCACCTTCAGCACCAGCGGCATGGTCTCCAGCCGCAGGTGCTCCCACAGCACGTCGAACTCCAGTGCCGAGATCGTCACGGGTTCGCGCAGGTCGTTGTCGCCCAGGTCCAGGCCGAACGTCGTCATCAGCGGGTGGTGCTCTCCCCGATCACCGGTGGCGAGATCATCCCGCCGACGCCGTAGATGTCGTCGGTCTGCCGCAGGTAGTCCGCCGCGTCGTGCGTGGCGTCCTCTTCCTCCTCCGCCGCACGCGGACCGCCCAACCCGCCGAACGGGTCGAACACCTGCTGCGCCGGGGCGGGCGTGCTGCGCTTGTGCACGGTGTCGTTGCCGCCGACCTGGCTGCCGGCGCCCATCAGCGACCCAGTGGACCCGCCGGGGGCCGCCACCGCGTGCTGCGCGTTGGCCGTCGCGAACGCGCCGATCTCCGCCGAACTCGCCGTCGTCGTCCCGCTGGGCAACGCACCGCCGGGCAGCAGCTGCTGCTGGCTCGACGACGACCCCGACCCGGAGCCGCTCGCGCCACCGCCGCCGGAACCGCCCTGCTGGCCGTTGCTCGTCTCGGTCGACCCCGAGGCGTTGTTGCGCCGGTCCTTGGTGTTGCCGCCCTGCTGGCCACCGCCGCCGATCACGTCGCCCGGCCCGTACCCGCCCGGCGTCGAGCCGGGGCCCGTGCCGGAGGCGGACGCCGGGGTGGTCGTCGTCGCCGTCGACGGCCTGGTCGACCCCGAGGAACCCGACGACCCGGACCACGACGTGCCCGTCGACCCGCCGGGCGCGGGCTGCGCCGGGCGCGGCGCCCAACCGCCACCGCGACCGCCACGACCACCGCGCCACCCACCGCGGCCACCGCCGCGCCCGCCGCGCGGACCGCCGTAGCCCCAACCCGGCGCGGCCACGCCCGCCGAGTCGTTGCGCACCACGTCCGGGGTGCTGATGACCAGCTGCGGCGGCTGGTGGAACTGGCCCAGCGTGCTGGTGTTCGAGGTCGTGCTGGAGGCGTAGGTCGACATGACCTCGCGCGCCCGCTGCTCGGCCGCGTTCTTCGCCTTCTCCTGCGCCTCGAAGTCGGTCTGCCCGCCCACCAGGTTCGTCAGCGCGGTGACGAGCAGGTTCGGCTCCTCCGCGGTCACCTTCACCGGCGGCGGCATGTCCGCGCGCGCCTTGGCGATGTAGTCCGCCTGGAGCTCGGCCGACACGCGCATCACCTCCGCGCCGGCGCGGGCGTCGTCGGCCCACGCGGCCAGCGGGTTGATGCCCGACCGCGCCTTCTCCGCGGCCTGGCCCTCCCAGGTCGCCCCGGACCGCAGCACGCCGGCGTGCAGCTCGGCGTTGATCTCGGTCAACGCGGCGGAGACGCCCTGCCACCGCTCCACCGAGGCGTGCGAGGCCCTGGGCCCCGGCCCGGAGTTGATCTGCTCGTACAGCTCTTCGTGGCTGTACCCGCTCCAGCGGTGTCCGTCGGGCATGATCTTCCCCTTGCCTGCGCCGGGCGCTCAGCGGCGGCCCTGCTGTCCCATCAACCCGGTGTTGTCTTCCTCGATGGACCGGTACTGCTGCTCCACCAGGGTGAGCGCGTCCATCGCCGACTTGAGCTGCCGCTGGTAGTTCTCCAACGCGATCAGCGCCGAGTCGCCCGATTCCAACGACCGCTCGTTGAACCGCTCCGCCGCGTCCTGGCTCACCGGGTCACCCGCCCACGGGCGGACCCGCACCTCGGTGATCGCCAGCTCGATCTGCTCGTCCAGCTTGGTCAGCGCGCCCGCGAACGCGCTGCGCAGGCCGGGAATCGCGCCGGGCTCGACGTTCAACGTGTGCGCCAGGGGCGGTGGTGAGCCCGTGTCAGCGCCGTGGCCGTGGTCTTCCGACGGCATCGACGACCTCCCGCCTTCCTCGTTCCCGTCACGCGTCATCCGGTTCCCGCGCAAGGTCACTCTAGCCACACGGTCCGACAGCGGGGAGTAGGTGGACCCGACATCGCCCGCGTGGATCAGCGCCGCTGCAGCAAACCGGCTACCGCCGCTTCTGCCGCCCGTTGCGCCCCCTGGCACAGAGTGTCCTGCTTGGCCGCCGTTTCGTTACCGCCGTCGCGGAACATCACGTCGAGGAACTGCCCCTCCGCGACGTCCACCTCGACGTTGCACACGTTCTCCATGCCCGGTGTCCGCACCGTCAAACCCGGGAACCCGGAGATCGTGGTCTGCTCCACGTGCACCTGGGCGTTCTCGCTGAGCCACACTCCCACGCCCTCCACTGTGACGAGGGCGAGCCGCACGACGTTCCCGCTGATGTTGCTGCGCATGGTGCACGCCTTCGCGTTGCCGAAGCTCGACTCCACGTACGGGCTGGGCGGGTTGTCCAGGCTCAGCTGGACGCGCTGCTCCTCCGACAGCACCTCGCACGGCTCGACGCGGTCCAACCGCAGCTCACGGGGCCTGGGCGGCAACGACGGCACGGTGGTCGCGGTGACGTCCAGCGGTTCGTCGACGCGGCCGTCGGCCTTCTTCTCGGGGACCGGGGTGCAGGAGGCCAGCACCAACGCGCAGAGCGTGGCGGTGAGCACCCGAGCACCCCTCATGGACACCTACCGTAGCCGGGTCCACACGCCAAGTGGACCCTCGGCTGTGAAGCCGCACTTCGCGGCGACCCGCCGCGCGGCCTCGTCCGGTGGTCTGGCGGTGATCAGCGGGAGGTCGAGGAACCCGAAGCCGAACCGCAGCACGGCGCCGGTCGCGCGGGTCGCGATCCCCCTGCCGCGCAGCCCCGGTGTCGTCCAGCAGTCCAGCTCGCCGGCGGCGGTCAGCGCGACCACGCCGACGGCCGTCCCGGTGAGCTGGTCGCACACGGCCCAGGAGCACGACTCCTCGGCGTGCCACTGGCGCGCGCGTTCGGCGATGTGCGCGCCGGCCGCGTCCAGGTCCGGGAAGAGACCGCCGCCCACCAACGCCACCCGGTCGTCGATGCGGTCGTCGGCGCGGAGTTGGCGCAGGTAGAACTCACCCGCGTTGATCTCGACGGCCTCCATGCGGGCAGAGGCTAGTCCGTCACGAACCCGTCGTGCCGCCGGGCCAGCTCTTCGACCAGCCCTCGGTGGGCGGACGCGGGCCGGTCGTCGGGACCGGTGGTCAACTCCACGACCCAGTCGGCGTCCTCCAGGTCGTCCTCGCCGGCCAGCACGTCCTTGTGCACCGCGCACGGCGACCAGCCCGCCCCGGCCAGCTCCCGCGCGGCCTCCTCCGCGTCCCCGCGGTCGTGCAGCACCAGCAACAACGTGCCGTCACCGTCGTCGTCGCCGTCCGGGTCGTCCAGCAGGCCGCGCGACGACAACGCCCCGTGCAGCGCCGGGAAGTCCGGCGTGTGCACGGCGTCGATCCCGAGGGTTCGGGCGGCGTCGACGTTCACCGCGTTGTCGTCGCAGAACAACGTCCCCGACGGGGCGTGCCGCAACTCCCGCAACGCCCGCCGGAACACCTCGGGCGCCGGCTTGGCCACCCCGAGCCGGGCGGACGACAGCACCTCGTCCACCTCCCGGTCCAGGCCCAGCTCCGCGAGGTCGCGCGGCAGCCGGTCCGTCGCGTTGGACAGCAACGCCACCCGGCACCGCCGGCGTGCCCGCCGCACCAGGTCCAGCGCTTCGGGGACGACCTCGCCGACCCGCGTCCACGCCGCCACCGCCTCGGCCGCGCGCTCCGGCGCGAGCCCTTCGGAGGCCAGCCGCTCCCGCACGGCCGCGCGCCACTCCTCGTCGGTGGCGCGGCCCGCGATGGCGGGGTCGGACAGGGCGAACGACACCCGCGCCAGCGTGCCGCGGGGCAGGCCGAACCGGTCCTCGACCGGCGCGTCCGGCGGGAAGCGCCGCAGCACGCCGTCGAGGTCGAGCAGCAGCAACGTCGGCGCGCTCACCGCCTGCCCATCCGTCCGACGACCAGCGCCACCAGGGGGATCAGCAGGAACACCAGCGGGAACTTGGTCACGAAGAACAGCACCACGCTGATGATCGCCACCGCGGTGATGGCCGCGCTGCCGAGCCGCGCGTCCACGGCGAACCCGCGCTGGGCGGGCGCGGGCGCGAGCGGTTCGAGTTCCGTGAACCGCGGTCGCGGCGCGGGCAGGTCGGCGAACAGGTCGTACAGGTCGCCGCGGGTCTTCGCGGTCGCGACGCGGGCGGAGCGGTCGCCGTACTCGTCCACCGTCAGCCGCCCCTCGCCGAGGTGCGTGCCGAGCAGCCCGAGCGCGTGCTCCCGCTCCGCGTCGCCGATCCGGATCTCCCGCTCGCTCACCCGGGTGAGCCTATTCCTTGATCTCGCAGATCACCGTGCCCTGGGTGACGGTCGCGCCCGGCTCGGCGGCCAGGCCGGTGACGACGCCCGCCTTGTGCGCGGTGACCGGGTTCTCCATCTTCATGGCCTCCAGCACGACGAGCAGCTCGCCCGCCTCGACCTGTCGGCCGTTCTCGACGGCGACCTTGACGATCGTGCCCTGCATCGGCGCCGCCACCGCGTCGCCGGAGACCGCCGCGCCGCCCTTAGCGCCACCGCGCTTGCGCGGCTTGGCCTTCGCGCCCGCCTTGGTCGCGACACCGCCGCCACCGCCGCCGAGCACCAGGTCGCCGGGCAGCGAGACCTCCAGGCGACGCCCGCCGACCTCGACGACCAGCGTCTGCCGCGCCTCGGCCTCCTCGGCCTCCGCGCCGTCGGTGAACGGCGCGATGGTGTTGTCGAACTCGGTCTCGATCCACCGCGTGTGCACGGTGAAGCCGTCCTCGGTGCCGATGAACGCCGGGTCGCGCACGATCGCGCGGTGGAACGGCAGCACGGTCGCCATGCCGTCCACCACCATCTCGTCCAGCGCGCGCCGGGCCCGCTCCAGCGCCTGGTTCCGGTCCTCGCCCGTGACGATCAGCTTCGCCAGCAGCGAGTCGAACTGGCCGCCGATGACCGTGCCGCTCTCCACGCCCGCGTCGACCCGGACGCCGGGGCCCGACGGCGCGGTGAACGTGGTGACGGTTCCGGGCGCGGGCAGGAAGTTGCGGCCCGCGTCCTCGCCGTTGATGCGGAACTCGATCGAGTGGCCGCGCGGGGTCGGGTCCTCGGTGAAGCGCAGCACCTCGCCGGCGGCGATGCGGAACTGCTCGCGCACCAGGTCGAGGCCCGAGGTCTCCTCGCTGACCGGGTGCTCGACCTGCAGGCGGGTGTTGACCTCGAGGAAGGAGATGGTGCCGTCCACCGCGACCAGGTACTCGACCGTGCCGGCGCCGTGGTAGCCGGCCTCCTTGCAGATCGCGCGGGCCGAGCGGTGGATCTCGGCGCGCTGCTCGTCGGTCAGGAACGGCGCGGGCGCCTCCTCGACCAGCTTCTGGTGGCGGCGCTGCAACGAGCAGTCGCGCGTGCCGACGACGATGACGTTGCCGTGCTGGTCGGCCAGCACCTGCGCCTCGACGTGCCGCGGCTTGTCCAGGTACCGCTCGACGAAGCACTCGCCGCGGCCGAACGCCGTGACGGCCTCGCGCACCGCGCTGTCGAACAGCTCGGGGATCTCCTCGATCGTGCGGGCGACCTTGAGGCCGCGCCCGCCGCCGCCGAACGCCGCCTTGATGGCGACCGGCAGGCCGTGCTCCTCGGCGAACGCGATCACCTCGTCCGGGCCGGACACCGGGTCCTTGGTGCCGGGCACCAGCGGCGCGCCGGCGCGCATCGCGATGTGCCGCGCGGTCACCTTGTCGCCCAGGTCCCGGATCGCCTGCGGGGTCGGCCCGACCCACGTCAGGCCCGCGTCGAGCACCGCCTGCGCGAAGTCGGCGTTCTCGGACAGGAAGCCGTAGCCGGGGTGCACGGAGTCCGCACCCGCCCGCTTGGCCACGTCGAGCAGCTTGTCGATCGACAGGTAGCTGTCCCCGGGCGTGCTGCCGCCCAGGGCGAACGCCTCGTCCGCCAACCGGACGAACGGGGCGTCCCGGTCCGGGTCGGCGTACACGGCGACGCTGGCCAGACCGGCGTCTCGGCAGGCACGGATGACCCGGACGGCGATCTCACCGCGGTTGGCGACGAGGACCTTGCGCAGCGACACGACGTCCTACCTCCTGGCAACGCTGGGACTTGGAGCGGCAATGGTCGGGGAGTTTAGTGACCTGTCCGTTCCCGGTGACCGAGAGACAGCTCACGCTTGGGTGGAACAATCGGGAATCGTGACACGCCCGCCTGCGGCCGCGCTTATGACAGCTTGCGCAGCTGTGCTCATCACTATCGCGGGACTGGTCTTCGCCTGGTCACTGCGCCCTCCTCCGGCCGCCGACCCGGGCACCGTCGCGCCCCGGGACGAATTGCGCTGCGGCGCGGCGGCGTGCCGTTCGGTGGTGAAGCAGGAGGTCGGCCTCGATTCAGTGGAACTGCTCGTCGGCGTCCTCTCGGGCCGGATCAAGACCAGCGGCGCTTCGGGGCCCAACGTCTTCGAACTGACCATCGCGTCTTCGGGAGCCCGGATCGACGCGTCGTCCCTGCAGTGCGTGGACGCCGAGGTGGCGGTGTGCCTGGCGCGCGGCGAGGTCCGGGGCGAGATCGAGGGCGAGGTGCTCGTGCGGCGGTCCGGGGCGTGGTCGCGGGTGCAGGCGCCGTACGTGGCGGGCGGCGGTCACCTCGGGCTGCACGACGTGGACGGTGACGCGGTCGCCGACGTCGTGGCCGTGCAGCGGGGGTGCCCGGCGGGGGTGGCGTGCGAGCGGTGGTTCGCGCAGGTGTTCTCGCCGACCCGCGGCGAGCTGGGGTGCACGCCGGTGGTCGGCGGTGCGGAGGCGTTGCCGGGGTGGCCCGCCGTGGCGCCGGACGCGTCGGAGCTGCGCCGCTGCGGCACGTGACGGGGACCGGAACGCGGAACCCGGGGGTCCCGGGCGTTCGACACGAAGGGCCCGGGTGTTCGACACACGCGCGTGTCGAACACCCGGGCCCGGTGTGTCGAACGTTCAGGACCCCCGGGTTCTACGCCCGGGTCAGGCCGGGACGGGGGTGTTGGTGGTGGTCGCGGTGGTCGGGCGCGGGCCGGAGAGCAGCGGCGGCTCGCTCGGGGCGTTGAGCACCTCGTCGTCCAGCAGGCCCTCGCCGCGGGCCACCAGGACCGGGACGGTGATCTGGCCGGTCACGTTCGTGGCCGTGCGGACCATGTCCAGGATCGGGTCGATCGCGTAGACCACGGCGACACCGGTGGCGATGACCTCCGGCGGCATGTTCACCGCGCCCAGGGTCAGCGTCAGCATGGTGAACCAGCCGGTCGTGCCCGCGGTGGCCAGCGCGCCGAAGACCGCGACCGCGACGATCGCCACGTACTGCCACACGCCCAGCTGCACGCCGAACAGGTTCGCGATGAACACCGTGGCGACGGCCGGGTACACGGCCGCGCAACCGTCCATCTTCGTGGTCGTGCCCAGCGGCACGGCGAACGACGCGTAGTCGTTGTCCACGCCGAGGTTGGCGGCGGTCTGCCTGCTCAGCGGCAGCGTCGCGCCCGACGACCGGGACACGAACGCGAACTGGATCGCGGTCCACGCCTTGGCGAAGAACGTCACCGGCGACACCCGGCCGACGAACCGCAGCAGCAGCGGGTACACCACGAACAGCACCAGCAGCGACCCGCCGTACACCGCCGCGATCAGCGAGAACAGCGGCCGCACGAACGAGTTGCCGTAGGTCGCGAACGCCGTGCCGATCAGGCCGAACACGCCGATCGGGGCCAGCAGCACGACCCAGCCGACGATCTTCTGGATCAGGTCGAACGCCGAGCGGGTCAGCGTGACGAACGGGGCGGCCTTCTCGCCGAGCGCGTACGCGGCGAAGCCGACCAGCACCGAGATGAACACGACCTGCAGCACCTCGCCCTCGGTGAAGGCGCTGAACAGGTTGGACGGGATCAGGGTGTCCAGCAGGGTGCTCCAGGAACCCTGGTCGCGCGCGGCGAGCTTCTCCACCGCCGCCTGCGACGGCTGGACCTGCACGCCGGAGCCCGGCTTGAAGACCAACCCGATCGCCAGGCCGA
Organism: Actinosynnema sp. NPDC053489; assembly: GCF_044544865.1. NCBI lineage: Bacteria > Bacillati > Actinomycetota > Actinomycetes > Pseudonocardiales > Pseudonocardiaceae > Actinosynnema > Actinosynnema sp. NPDC053489. The sequence continues at coordinate 569,242 of NZ_JBITXT010000003.1, forward strand.
TGAGCACGGCGATCAGGGACGTGGTGGCGAACCACAGCAGCGTCTTCCCGCCCAGCCGCGCCGCGCGGTTCGTGCCGAGGCGGCGCAGGCTCGTGATGCCCACCACGATCGCGGTGAACACCAGGGGGATGACGGTGAACTGCAGCAGGCTGGTGAAGACGTCGCCGATGTGGCCCAGCGCGGTGGTGAGCCACTCCTGGTCGGCGGCCTTGGCGACGTACCCGGCCAGGGCGCCCAGGACGAGGGCGGCCAGGACGGTGATGCCGAACACCTTCGGCTTCGTATAACTGCGGACGAACGACACGACTGCTCCGGTTGGGTGCGCAGGGGAGGGCGACGGGGGCGGCGTCAGCCGCGACAGCCCGCGCTCGTCCTGCGCCCGTAGTCGATGTGACGCCGGCGCGTCAGCAGTTCACCCACGGTTCCCCCAACGCGAGAGCCCTTCGCAGAGCTTCCCGGATCAGGGGAAATGTGACAACGGCTACCAGATGTCGGACACCGCGACACCCACCTGGCGCACCAGCCGGCGGGTGAGCGGCAGGCTGATGCCGATGACGCTGGACGGGTCGCCGTCGATGCCGTCCACGAACCAGCCGCCCAGCCCGTCGAGCGTGAACGCCCCGGCGACGTGCAGCGGCTCGCCCGTGGCGAGGTACGCCTCCAGCTCGTCGTCGGTCGGCCGGCCGAACCGCACCAGGGTCGCCTCGTGCCCGATCGCGCGCGCCACCTCGCGCCCGCTGTCGATCTTCAGCACGGCGTGCCCGGTGAGCAGGGTGCCGGTGGTGCCCGCCATCTTCTTCCAGCGCTCCCGCGCGACCTCGACGGTGCCGGGCTTGCCGTGCACCTCGCCGTCGGCGGTGCGCAGCATCGAGTCGCAGCCGACGACCACCGCGTCGCCGTCCTCGTCCCGGGCGATCGCCTCGGCCTTCGCCGTCGCCAGGGCCGTGACCAGCTCGGCCGGCGTGGGGTCGGTCAGGGAGGCGGCCAGCGCGTCCTCGTCGACGCCGGACACCCGCACGACGGGCTCGACGCCGGCGGCACGCAGCACGGCGAGGCGGGCGGGGGACTGGGAGGCGAGGACGAAGCGCACGGCGTGCAGCCTAGGGCGGGCCGCCGGTGCGGTGCGGGCGCGGTGCGTAGAACTACCGATGCGCGCCGTGGGGGCGTTCGGCAACCTCGTGATGTGCAGCGAGTGGCTCTGGTGGTCCGCCGGGCCGACCGCGGTCGAGGCCGGTACCGGTGGCTCCTGGTGGTGCCGGCCGCCCTCGTCCTGGCCCTGGCGGCCCGGGTCGTGTCCACCGACCCGGTCGGCTACGGGGTGGCGTTCTGGCCGTTCGCCGACGGCGGCGACCGCGCGGAGCTGCGGGCGGTGGACCGGGTGACGTCGATCGCGCGGGTGTCGCGGCCCGCCGCCGTGCCGTCGGCGGTCGCCGCCGAGGGCGTCGAGGTGCTGGCCTCGCGGGTCGGGGCCGACGACGTGTGGCTGCGGGTCCGGTTGCGCGTGCCGGACGGCACGCGGTGCCGCGAGGTGACCGTGCTCGGCGACGGCGTGCAGGTCAACTCGCGGCGCGTGGACTGCTAGCGGGCAGCACGGGGACCGCCGCCGGCGCACCGGCGGCGGTTCGGCGGGTCCGCGCGGCTCAGCCCGGGAGGGCGGAGGCGCGCCACGCGCCGGGGCCGTGCGGCAGCGGTCGCCGCACCTGCCTCGACTTGTCCGACCACGCCGTGCGGCGCGGCTGCCCGGCCGGGGGACCGCCGGCCGAGGCGAGGCCGGCCACGACCGCCGCCACGGCGGCCAGCTCCACGTCGTCCGGGTTCCCGCGCACCACCCGGAGGTGCGGCCCCGCGCTCACAGCGGGATGTTCCCGTGCTTCTTGGGCGGCAGCGCCTCGCGCTTGTCGCGCAGCACCGCCAGCGCCCTGGCGACGTGCGATCGCGTGAAAGAGGGAGGGATCACACCATCAACATAACCGCGTTCGGCGGCCACGTAAGGGTTGCAGAGGGTGTCTTCGTACTCTTGCTGCAAACGGGCCCGAAGCGCGTCCACGTCCTCGCCCGAAGCGACGGCGTTCGCCAGCGCCTTGCGGTGCACGATGTTCGCCGCGCCCTGCGCGCCCATGACCGCGATCTGCGCCGTCGGCCACGCCAGGTTGATGTCCGCGCCCAGGTGCTTGGACCCCATCACGTCGTACGCGCCGCCGTAGGCCTTGCGGGTGATCACGGTGACCAGCGGCACGGTCGCCTCGGCGTAGGCGTAGATCAGCTTCGCGCCGCGCCGGATGATGCCGTTCCACTCCTGGTCGGTGCCGGGCAGGAAGCCGGGCACGTCCACGAACGTCAGCACCGGGATGTTGAACGCGTCGCAGGTGCGCACGAACCGCGCGGCCTTCTCCGAGGCGTCGATGTCCAGGCAGCCCGCGAACTGGGTCGGCTGGTTGGCCACGACGCCGACCGAGTGGCCGTCGACCCGGCCGAAGCCGATCAGGATGTTCGGCGCGAACAGCGGCTGGACCTCCAGGAACTCGCCCTCGTCCAGCACGCGGGTGATGACCTCGTGCATGTCGTAGGGCTGGTTCGCGGAGTCCGGGATCAGGGTGTCCAGCTCGCGGTCGGAGTCGGTGACCGAGTCCTCGATCGAGCCGTGCACCACGTCGTCGGGCGCGTCGAAGACGGGCGGCTCGGACATGTTGTTGGCGGGCAGGTAGGACAGCAGCTCCTTGACGTAGGAGATGGCGTCCTCCTCGTTGTCGCCGAGGTAGTGCGCGTTGCCGGACTTGGTGTTGTGCGTGCGACCGCCGCCCAGCTCCTCGAAGCCGACGTCCTCGCCCGTGACGGTCTTGATCACGTCCGGGCCGGTGATGAACATGTGCGAGGTCTGGTCGACCATCACCACGAAGTCGGTCAGCGCGGGCGAGTAGACGTGGCCGCCCGCGTTCGCGCCCATGATCAGCGAGATCTGCGGCACGACGCCGGACGCGGCCACGTTGCGGCGGAAGATCTCGCCGTAGAGGCCGAGCGAGACGACGCCCTCCTGGATGCGCGCGCCGCCGCCCTCGTTGATGCCGATGATCGGCCGGCCGGTCTTGATCGCCAGGTCCATGACCTTGACGATCTTCTCGCCGTACACCTCGCCGAGCGAACCGCCGAACACGGTGACGTCCTGGCTGAACACGCACACCGGGCGGCCGTCGACGGTGCCGTAGCCGGTCACCACGCCGTCGCCGTAGGGCCGGTTGCGCTCCTGCCCGAAGTTGGTCGAGCGGTGCCGCGCCAGCTCGTCCAGCTCGACGAACGAGCCGGGGTCGAGCAGCAGGTCGATGCGCTCGCGGGCGGTCTTCTTGCCCTTGGCGTGCTGCTTCTCCACCATGCGCGCCGAGCCGGCGTGCACGGCCTCCTCGTTGCGCCGGTGCAGGTCGGCCAGCTTCCCGGCCGTGGTGTGGACGTCCGGCTCCTCGCCGATGGGGGCGGTCGCACTGCTCATAGCGCGGCAGCTTAACCAGACCGCCCGGACCCGGCCGGGGGTAGTAGCCCAGGTCACTGGCGGGCGTGTTGACCTCCAGCGCGGTGGAGGTTGCAGGCTTGGCGCGGCGACCCGCCCCACCACCCACACCGCTCCGACACAGCGGGTGGGACGGGTCGCTTCTACCCTTCCACCGTGACCCTGGATGCCGCCGCCCTCCGCTCCGCGCTCACCGGCCGGTACGCGACCGTCGACGTCGTGCCCGAGACCGGGTCGACGAACGCCGACCTGCGCGGCGCGGCGGTCCGCGGCGCGCACGACCGGACCGCGCTGCTCGCCGAGCGGCAGACCGCGGGCCAGGGGCGGCGCGGCCGGGGCTGGACCTCGCCCACCGGCGGCGTGTACCTGAGCGTGCTGTTCCGCCCGACGGGCGTGGCGCCCGCGCGGCTGCCGTGGTTGACGCTGCTCGCCGGCGTGGCGCTGGTCCGCACGGCGCGCGAGTTCGGCGTCGAGGCCACCCTCAAGTGGCCGAACGACCTGCTGGTCGGCGACGCCAAGGCCGCCGGCGTGCTGGCCGAGATCGCGCCCGGCTCGGGGCAGGCCGTCGTCGTCGGGATCGGGCTCAACGTGGCGAAGCTGCCCGACGACGTGGAGCCCGGCGCGGGCGGCCTGGTGCCGACGAGCCTGGAGGACCACGCGGGCCCGCTGGACCGCACCCGGGTCGCGATCGCGCTGCTGCGCGAGCTGGCGGCGCTGGAGGAGCGGTGGCGGCGGTCCGGCGGCGACGAGCCGGCGTTGCGCGAGGAGTACCGCCGGCACTGCGTCACGCTCGGCCGGCCGGTCCGGGTGGAGCTGGCCGGGGGCGGGGCGCTGCTGGGCACCGCGCACGACCTCGGCGTCGACGGAACCCTGGTGGTGCGCGACGAGTCGGGGGACGAGCACTCCGTTTCCGCCGGGGACGTGGTGCACCTGCGGGTACGGTGAGGCTTGCCGCTCCAGGCGAGCCCAGCCACCGAAGGGACCGGTCGTGGCGTACCCGGACGACCTGCTCAGCACCGGCGAGCACGTCGTGATCCACCAGCACCCGCACTGGAAGACGCTGGTCGGCCCGGTGCTCGCGCTGGTCGTCGTGGTCGGTGGTGGCGCGTACCTCGCCGTGCAGGTGGCGGACCTGGGGTGGGCAACGGTCGCCTGGGCCGTGCTGGCCGCGCTCGTCGTGGTGCTGCTGGCCTGGTTGACGGTCGCGCCGCTGCTCCGCTGGCGCACCACGCACTTCATCGTCACCAGCGAGCGCGTGATGTACCGGATCGGCGTGTTCCGCCGCACCGGCCTGGACATCCCGCTGCGGCGCGTCAACAGCGTCCGCTTCGAGCACGGCCCGCTGGACCGGGTGCTCGGCTGCGGCACGCTGATCATCGAGTCGGCGTCGGACGAGCCGTTGGAGTTCGACGACATCGGGCAGGTGGAGAAGGTGCACTCGGCGCTGTACCGGGAGATCGACGACGACGCCGACGGCCACCGGACGGAGGACAGGGTCACAGATGGGCGCGCGTGAAGTCGGCCTGCCGGACGTGGTGGGCGCGAGCGGTCTGCCGGACCGCGTGACGATCTGGGAGGTCGGGCCGCGGGACGGGTTGCAGAACGAGTCCGAGGTCGTGCCGGTCGGCACGAAGCTCGAGTTCCTGGACCGGCTGGCCGACGCGGGCGGCACGGTGCTGGAGGCGACGAGCTTCGTCCACCCGAAGTGGGTGCCGCAGCTGGCCGACGCGGAGGAGCTGCTGGCCGGGCTGGTCAAGCGGCCCGGGGTGAGCTACCCCGTGCTGGTGCCCAACGAGCGCGGGCTGGAACGGGCGCTGCGGGCCGGCGTCGAGCACGTGGCGATCTTCGCCAGTGCCACGGAGACGTTCGCCCGGCGCAACCTCAACCGGGGCCTGGACGAGCAGTTCGCCATGTTCGAGCCGGTCGTGTCGCGCGCCAAGGCCGAGGGGCTGGCGGTGCGCGGGTACGTCTCGATGTGCTTCGGCGACCCGTGGGAGGGCGCCGTGCCGCGCGAGCAGGTCGTCGGCGTCGGGAAGCGGTTGCTGGACCTGGGCTGCGACCAGCTCTCGCTCGGCGACACGATCGGCGTGGCCACGCCGGGGCAGGTGACCGCGCTGCTGGCCGGGTTCGACGGCGTGGACCGGCTCGCGGTGCACTTCCACGACACCTACGGGCAGGCGCTGGCGAACACGCTGGCCGCGATGCGGGCGGGCGTGCGCACGATCGACTCGTCGGCGGGCGGGCTGGGCGGCTGCCCGTACGCCGAGTCCGCGACCGGGAACCTCGCCACCGAGGACCTGGTGTGGATGCTGGACGGGCTCGGCGTGGAGCACGGCGTCGACCTGGACAAGCTCGCCGACACCAGCGCGTGGATGGCGCGGCGGCTGGGCAGGCCGAGCCCGTCGCGGGTGGTCCGGGCGCTGCGGGGGTAGCGCGGTGGGGGTGCGCGGCGTTCCCGGGGAGCCGCCGAAGCCGCGGTCCGCGCGGTGATCGAGCGGCACCCCGGCGTGCTGGTGTGGCGGTTGCCCCGGCCGGTGGTGGCGATCTCCTCCGGCCCGCACGGCGGCGGGCTCGGCGTGCGGCACTGGGCGTTGAACGCGACCGTGCCGAAGGACTACGCGCGGCCCGACCCGGACGCGCACGTCGCCGAGATCGCCGCCGGCCTCGGGCTGCGCGGGCCGGGAACGGGTCTGCTGACGGCGGTGGACGTGCGGGACGTGGTGCGCGAGACCGACGGCGGCGTGCGGTCCTGGGTGACGACCGGCATCGGCGCGCACCCGACGTGGGCCGCCGGGCCGTCGTCCGGTGATCTGCCGGCCGCCGCCGGGCCGCCCGGCGTCGGCACGATCAACGCGGTCTGCGTGCTGCCCGTGCGGTTGGCGGACGCGGCCCTGGTGAACGCGGTCGCCACGGTCGCGGAGGCCAAGGCGCAGGCGCTGGGCGAGGCGGGCGTGCCGGGGACGGGCACGGTGACCGACGCGGTCGTCCTGCTGTGCCCGGTGGACGGCCCGGTCGAGCCCTACGGCGGGCCGAGGTCCCCGATCGGGTCCGCGTTGGCCCGGACGGTCCACCGCGCCGTCCACACCGGGATTTCCCTCGAACGGACGGGAACCCGGGTCGGGGTCGTAACGTCCAACGCGCGACCGACGACCATGCCCGGCGACGGCGAAACCCGGAGGTGGCCGTGACGACCGAGCACCGCGCCCAGGTGGACGAGCTGCTCGCCGACTACCGGCGCAGCCGCGACCAGCTGGCTTCCGTGCAGCGCGACCTGGCCCGGATCACCGGGTCGGCCACGAGCCCCGACGGCTCGGTGACCGCCGTGGTCGACGCCAGGGGCGCGCTCACCGACCTGGAGCTGGACGACCGCGCGTACCGGCTGCGGCCCGCGCAGCTCGCCCAGCTGATCCTCGGCACGACCCGGGAGGCGGTGGCCCGGGCCGCCGAGGGCGCGTACCGGGCGCTGAGCCCCGTGCTGCCGGCCGGCACCGATCCCGAGGCGTTGTTGCGCGGCACGGCCGACCTGCGGCCCGAGGAGATCCGGCCGCCCGCCCGCCGCCCGGTCGTCGTGGACGACGAGGACTTCGAACAGCGCGACTGGCTCGACGCCGACGCCGCCACCGCGCTGAACCCCGGTGCGCCGAACCCCGGTGCGCTGAACCCCGGTGCGCCGAACCCGGGTGCGCGGAACCCGAGTGCGAGGAGAACGAGATGACCGGCTTCCGGACCGACCTCGCCCGGCTCGCCGAGGGCGCGGACGACTTCGGCGCGTTCGCCGAGCGCGCCGGGAAGATCGCGGCCGAGCTGACCGGCACGCTCGACTCGCTGGGCGAGTGCTGGGGCGCGGACGCGATCGGGCAGAGCTTCGCGGCGGGCCACGTGCGGCCGTCCGGCGAGGTGCTGAGCGGGTTGACGGGGCTGGGCGCGGGCTTCGGCGGCGTCGGGGAGCGCTTCGCCGAGACGGCCCGCACCTACCGCGAGGTCGAAGAGGGCAACCGCAACGCGCTCGGCGCGATCTGACTCAGGGGGCCGTGATGGGGATCGAGCTGCCGGCCGAGCTGGCCGACGTCGCCGCCAAGGCGGGCGTGTCGTGGCCGCAGGCGGACGAGGACAAGTTGCGCGCCTCGGCCACCGCGTGGCGTGACGCGGGCGCGAAGCTGTCGAGGCTGGCGGGGGAGTCCGACGGGTCCGCGGGCAAGGCGCTGGCCGCCATGTCCGGGGCGGCCGGCGACGCGGCCCGCGGCCACTGGAACCGGTTCACCGCGCCGGACGGGACGCTGAACTCCGTGGTGCGCGGCTGCCACGCGGCGGCCGACCGGTTGGACCACGCGGCGCAGCAGGTCGGCGCGGCGAAGGTCGAGCTGGTGCGCGAGCTGGTGAACCTGGCGAAGAACACCGACGCCGCCCACCAGGCCGCCAACGCCGGGCACCCGACGGCCCTGCTGGGGCTGGAGACGGCGCTGCGGGGCACGGCGGCCAACGTCACGCACCTGACCGACACGTTGGCCAGTGCCGTGCGGCTGGACAGCGGGGTGCAGGTCGGCGGCCACCTGCCGGTCGACGCCAACCCCGGCGTGCACGGGCCCGGCGACGCGGGCCACGGCCACGGTGCGGGTCAGCAGCACGGCGGCGGGCACCCGGGCGGCGACCCGGCGGGCGGTCAGCACGGCGGTGGGCACGGGGGCGGTCGCGGCACCGGCCTGCTCGACGGCCTGCTGCCCGGAGGCTCCCAGGGCCACGGCTCGACCGGCCACGGGCCCGGTGTCCAGGCACCCGCCGTCGACGGACCCCAGCCCGCCGGTTCCGAGGGGCGAGGCGGCGGTGCTCACGGGCCCGGTGGCTCTCACGGGCCCAGCGGTGCTCACGGGCCCGGTGGTGGTCAGGCACCCGGTCTGGTCGGCGGCCTGCTGGGTGGCGTGACCGACACGGTGAACGCGGTGGTCACGCCCGTCGTGGACGCGGTCGGCTCCGTCGCGCCCCCGGTCGCCGCCGTGGTGGAACCGGTGCTGGACAAGGCGGGCGACGTGACCGGGGCCGTCGGCGGTGCGGTGGACGGCGCGGTCGGCCGGCCGAACCACGGTCCCGTCGACCACGGCGGACCGAACCACGCGGGTCCGGGCGACAACGGTCCGGGCAATAGCGGACCGGGCAGCACCGGGCCGGGCTACGCCGGACCGGGCCACGCGGGTCCTGGCCACGCCGGTCCCGGTCAGGGCTCGGCGCCCGGCCTCGGCAACGCGGTGGGCAACCTGGTCGGCAACGTGGTGAACCCGGTCGTCGACACCGCGGCCCACGTCGTGGACACCGCGGGCAGCCGCGCCGAGGGCACGGTGAACCAGTCGTCCGCGACGGTCCTGGACCGCCCGGTGCTGCCGCACGCCGAAGCGCCCCACGCGACGGCCCAGCCGGTGGCCCCGGCCGCGAACCAGGCCGTGCCGCAGGGTCCGGCGTTCACCGGCCCGTCCGTCGGCGGCGCGCCCACCGCGGCGGCACCGGCCGCCGTCCCGCAGACCCCGGCCGCGACCGCCGCCCCCACCGGTCCGGCGCCGACGACCCAGGCACCGACCACCCAGGCGCCGGCCGCGCAGACCCCGGGCCAGCAGTCCGGCCAGCAGGCCGCGTCGAAGACCGAGGCGCGGGCCGCCCAACCCGGCCAGACGCAGCCCGGCCAGACGCAGCCCGGCCAGGGCCAGTCGACGCAGGGCCAGTCGGGCCAGGGCCAGAACCAGGGCCAGAACCAGGGCGCCCAGGGCAAGGGCGAGGCCCCGGCGAAGGCCGAGGCGCAGCCCAAGGGTGAGACCAAGACCGACCTCAAGACCGACCACGGGGACGTCCGGCAGGACCTGAAGGACGCCCTGGCCGCCGTCGAACGGCAGGCGCAGGACGGCGACCTCGCCTTCGCGATCATCCCCGTCCCGGTCGGCGGGCGCGACACCCTCGCACCGCCCCTCCCGGCCGGCGGCACGTCGGCGGTCCTGCCGACCGAGCCCGACGGCACCCCGGCCGGACCGCCGGTGCCCGCCGCGCGCACCGCGCGGCCGACCACCGAAGCGGCGGCGGCGTTCCTGCTGCACATGTTCCCCGGCGGCACGCTCCCGCCGCCCGCCGCGAAGCCCGCCCGCCAGTTGCCGCCGCCGTCGGAGGACGAGGCGTTCGCCGCCGGCCTGCGCTTCGAGCCGCAGGGCCACCCGGAGGGGCACCTGGTCGACGCCTCCGCCCGGCTCGGCCTCGACCTGCGCGTCGGCGGCCAGGACGCGGTGCGGTCGCGGCTGTCCGGCGCGGGACCCACCGCCGCCGAGCCGACCGGCGCGGACCCGGCTCCCGCCGTCAACCGCCCGCGACTGGTCCTCGGCCCCGGCACCGAGCCGGACCCGGCCGTGCTGGCCGGCTACGACCCGCTGGCGGGCCTGCACGAGCGCGACTGGGACCGCCGCTTCCTGGTCCGCGCCGACCCGCCCGAGTACGCCTGGCCGCCCGGTGAGCTGTTCCCCGAGGGCGGTTACGAGGCGGGCCAACCGGGCGTGCTCGCCGTCGGCGTGGAGCTGGACCGGTTCGGCGGGCCGGAGGGCCGGGTGCTGTCCCAGCTCGGCACCCCGTACGCCGAGCGCTCGCTGCCGCCCGCCCTGGTGGGCGCGGGCTACCACCGCTACCGGGTCGCCAAGGTGCTGCCGGTGTGGTTCACCCTGTCCGCGGAGTGGTTCGGCCAGCCCGGCGGCGGCGCGCGGTTCCGCACCACCTACCCGGTCGCCGACCTGGTCGCGCTGGGCTACCTGGAGGAGATGGCGTGAACGCGGAGTCGATCCAGGGGTGGTTGCTGGCCGTGGGCGTGCCCGCGGAGGTCGTGTCGATCGGCGCGGAGGCCGACAACACGTGGTGCCTGCTGCCGACCGGGGAGGGGTTCGAGGTCTTCTGGCGCGAGCAGGGCAACCGGTACGACTGGGCCGCGTTCACCAGCGAGGACGTCGCCTGCCACTACCTGTTCGGCCGGTTGGTGTGGGCGCAGGTCGTGCGCGGCGCGGTCGGCGTGCTGCCTCGCGCCGCCGAACCGGAGGCCGCGCCTACCGAGGCGTGAGGTCGGTCCGCCACGGCACGCCGACCACGTCCTCGGCCTTCGGCACGGGCAGGAACAGCGCGAACGTCGCCGGCCGGGCGGTGGACAGCTCCAGCCGCCCGCCGTCGGCGTCGACCAGGGCCCGCGCGAGCGCCAGCCCCACGCCGGTCGACCCGCCGCCGGACACCCCGCGCTCGAAGATGTGGTGGGCCAGCTCGTCCGGCACGCCCGCGCCGCCGTCGGCGACCTCCACCACGACCGTGGCGTCGTCCCGGCGCGCGGAGACGACGACCAGGCCCTCGCCGTGCCGCAGGGCGTTGTCCAGCAGCACGCCGATCGCCTCGCGCAGCCGGGCGGGCGTGGCGCGCGCCATCAGCCCTTCGGGCACCCGCACGCGCAGGCTGCGCCCGACGAGCCGCAGCGGTTCCCGCCACTCCTCGGCGATGGCGGTCAACTCCGAGCGGAGGTCGAGCGGTTCCGCGCCCACCGCGCGGGCGGCCCGCGCCGCGGCCAGCATCTCGTTGAGCACCTCGGCGAGCCGCTCGGCCTGCTCCAGCGCGGCCCGCGCCTCGACCGCCATGTCCGGCTCCGGGTGCAGCGACAACGCCTCCAGCCGCAGCTGCAACGCCGTCAACCTGCTGCGGAGCTGGTGCGACACGTCGCCGACCAGCTCCCGTTCCCGCTGCACGAGTTCCGCCAGCGCGCCCGCCGAGCGGTCCAGCGCCTCGGCCACGAGGTCCAGCTCCGGCACGCCGTGCCGCCGCCCGTCGCGCCGGAAGTCGCCCGCGCCGAGCCGGGCGGCCCTCGCCGCCACGTGCCGCAGGGGCGCGGCGAGCCGGCGCGCGGTCACCGTGGCGACCACCGTGCCGGTGCTGACCGACAGCACGACCAGCAGCACCACCAGCGCCGCGACCTGGTACTGCGAGGTGCGCATCGGCGCGGACGACAGCTCCAGCCGCACGGTGCCCTGCTGCGCGATCGGCACCTCCACCGCGAGCGGGTCGGGGCCGGGCGTGCGGCCGAACTCGTGCACCGCGCCGCCCCAGGTCACCAGCAGGTGGCCGCCCTCCGGCACGCCGACCTCGACCGGCTTCAGGTCGACCGCCCGGCCGCCCGCGATCTGGTCGTCGATGGACGCGGCGATCCGCTGCGCCCGCGCGGCCAGGTCGGTGCGCGCGCCGTCCTCCACGAGCCGCAGCGCCGTGTAGCCCAGCGGGAGTCCCAGGGCGAACCCGGTGACCGCGACGGCCAGCAGGATCGCCCGCAGGATCCGGGTGCGCATCAGTCCGCGGTGTTGAAGCGGAAGCCGACACCGCGGACGGTCGCGATGCGGCGCTCGACCGAGCGCACGTCACCGAGCTTGCGGCGCAGCCACGACATGTGCATGTCCAGGGTCTTGCTGCTCTTCAGCTCCGGGTCGTTCCAGACCTCGGAGAGGATCTCGTCGCGGTGCACCACCTGGCCCGCCCGCTGGATCAGCACGCGCAGCAGCTCGAACTCCTTGTTCGCGAGCTGGACCTCCAGCCCGTCCACGGTGACGCGGCGGGCGGCGAGGTCCATGCGGACGCCGTTGACCTCCAGCGTGCCGGGCGCGCGGCGGCGCAGCAGGGCGCGGATGCGGGCCATCAGCTCGGCGAGCCGGAACGGCTTGGCCACGTAGTCGTCCGCGCCCGCGTCGAGGCCCACGACGAAGTCCACCTCGTCGGACCGGGCCGTGAGCATCAGCACCGGCAGCCCGCGGCCGGACCCGCGCAGCCTGCGGCACACCTCCAGCCCGTCCATCCCGGGCAAGCCGAGGTCCAGCACGAGCAGGTCGACGCCGTTGTGCTCGGCGGCGGCCAACGCGCTCGGACCGTCGGTGACGACCTGCACCTGGTACCCCTCCCGCTGTAACGCGCGGGACAGCGGTTCGGCGATCGCCGGGTCGTCCTCGGCCAACAAGACCACGCTCACAGCACCCAGCGTAGGCGTGGCACGATCCAGCGCGTGTCCGACCTTCGTGCAGACCTGTCCCTCGCCCTCCGCCTCGCGGACGAGGCCGACGAGATCACCACGGCCCGGTTCCGCGCCCGCGACCTGGTGGTGGAGCGCAAGCCCGACCGCACGCCGGTCACCGACGCCGACGTGGCCGTGGAGGACGCGATCCGCGCGGTGCTCGCCGCCGAGGCGCCCGGCGACCAGGTCGTGGGCGAGGAGCGCGGCGGCACGGCGGGCGGCGGGCGGGCGTGGGTGGTCGACCCGATCGACGGCACCAAGAACTTCCTGCGGGGTGTACCCGTGTGGGCGACCCTCATCGCGCTGGTCGTGGACGGCACGCCGGTGGTCGGGGTGGTGAGCGCTCCCGCGCTGGGCCGCCGCTGGTGGGCCTCGGCGGGTGGCGGCGCGCACACCTCGGACGCTTCGGGGCAGCGGCCGATCTCCGTGTCGGCGGTGGGCGACCTGGCGGACGCCTACCTGTCCACCACGCACCTGGGCACGTGGGTCGAGCACCACTCGCGGGAGGCGTACCTCGCGCTGGTCGACGCGTGCTGGGAGAACCGGGCGTTCGGCGACTTCTGGCAGCACTGCCTGGTCGCGGAGGGCGCGATCGACGTGGCCGCGGAGCCGATCGTGAACCCGTGGGACGTCGCGCCGTTCCAGGTGCTGGTGACCGAGGCGGGCGGCCGGTTCAGCGACCTCGGCGGCGTCGAGCGCTTCGACGGCGGCACCGTGCTGTCGAGCAACGGGCGCCTGCACGACGCGGCGCTGGACGTCCTCGCATCGGGTCAGGCGCGGTCGGCGGCCTCGCCGTCGGGCCGGTCGTAGGCCCGGGTGACGCGGCGCGGTCGGAAGTCGGCCTCGGGGAACACCCACTTCTTGTAGCCCCACCAGCGGAACGCCATGGCGATCAGCGTGCCGATGACCTGGGCGCTGACGAAGTCGGAGATCTCCTCGCCGAGCCTGCTCACGTGCGGCTCCTGCAGGTGCAGCAGGTAGCGCGACACCCACAGCGGCAGCGAGTTCAGCGCGATGCCGATGCCGTTGACCAGGAAGAACAGGGCGGCTTCGTGGTGGCGCTCGCGGCCGCCCCTGGTCTTGAACGACCACTCGCGGTTGAGCACGTACGACACGATGGTCGCCACGAGCGTCGCCACGATCTTCGCGGTGACCGGCTTCTCGTTGAGGATGGTCGACTTGAGGCCGAAGAAGATGGCCGTGTCGATCACGAAGCAGGTACCGCCGACCGCCGCGAACTTCAGCAGCTCGCGGTGCTTGAGGGCCAGCGAGCGCAGCGGCTCGGGCAGGCGCAGGACGACGCTCTCGACAACGGACACCCCGGCAGTGTACGGAAGACCGGGGTGAAAGCCCTGTTCAGGCGACTTCGCGCTGCTCCCGGACCACGCGCAGCGGCCGGACGTCCGGGCGGGCGTCGGCCTGGGGGAACACGAACTTGCGCATCGCCCAATACTTGAACCCGGTGGCCAGGAGCATCCCGATCACCGAGCCGGAGGCGAAGTCGGCGAACTCCGAGTGCAGGTCGAACACGTGCCGCGAGACGTACAGCGGCGCGAGGTTCACCCCGATGCCCATGCCGCTGACCACGAAGAACAGGGCCGCCTCGTGGTGCCGCTCACGCCCGCCCCTGGTGTGGAAGGACCACTCGCGGCTGAGCACGTAGGACGAGATGACCGCCACCAGCACGGCGATGGCCTTCGCGGTGACCACCTTGTCCTGGAGCACGGTGAGCTTGAGCGCGTACCAGACGCCGTTGTCGACGACGAACGTCGTGCCGCCGACGACGGCGAAGCGGATCAGCTCGCGGTGCTTGTTGATCAGGAACCGGACCGGTTCCGGCAGGAGGCCGAAGACCCTGCGCACGAGTGGCAGCACCGGGGCAGGTTACCGAGTCTGTGATCGTTCGATCACGGAGGGGTGTCGCAACGGCCGGGCAGCAGGTCGTCCAGGATCGGCGGCAGCCACGGCACCGGTCGGCACGGTTCGCGGCGCGGTGGCGGCGGCGTGGTGGTGGTCGGCGCGGTCGTCGGCGCGGGCTGCCCGGTCGGCGGAGGCCCGGCGGGCCGCTCGGTCGTGGTCGACCCGGTGTCCGGGGTGGTCGGTTCGGTGGTCGATCCGGTGGTGGGCCCGGTGGTGGGCGTGGGCGGCCGGGTCGTGGTCGTCGGCGGGGACGTGGTGGTGGGTGGCGCGGTCGTGGTCCCGGTCGGCGGGGCGACCGGTGGCGCCGGCTCGTGCGGGTCGCCGCCGCCGGGGCGGTTCGAGATCGGCACCTCGACGCTCCTGGACGCCGTGCCGAGCGTCGCCGAGACGCGGACCACGCCGTCGTGGTGGTGGTGGCCGACCGCCCAGACCGAGAGCCGGAAGGACCGGCCGCGCTCCAGCGGCACCTGGCAGACGACCCGGTGCCAGGACCGCTCGCAGCCCGACCACAGCGCCACCAGGACGACCCGGTCGTCGGACTCCACGACCAGCCGCAGGTCGCCGCCGCGACCGCCGGTGTTGGTGGCCGTGATGTCGAGCCTGGGGTCCCAGAAGCCGTGCTGCCACTTGTCGACCACCAGGTCGAGGGCGTCGCGCGCCGGCCGCACCTCGACGTCGACCCCGATCACCACGCTCAGCGACGCGCCCGCCTGGACCGTGCCGGCGATCCGGCCGGTCGTCGCGCCCTCGTCGGCCCGCACCCGGAACACGAACGTCACCGCGGCGCCGGGTGCGAGGCCCCCGGGCGCGGGGCAGGTCACCGTGCCGGTGCCCGCGGGGCAGGTCACCGCCTGGTCGGCCGCGCCGTCGAGGCGGACCGGCCGGCTGCCGGTGAGGGACTCGGCGGGACCGACGGACCGCACGCCGGGCGGCAGGTCCAGCGCGGCGCTCACCGGCTCCGACCCCGTCTGCCCGGAGTTGGTGACGGTGATCGGCAGGTCGACCGGCTCGTCGCCGGAGGTCAGGAAGAACCCGCTGGGCACGACGGGCACCAGGTTGGGCGGCGACGGCTCCGGCTCCGGCTCGGGTGCCGGACCCGGGGCGGGCGCGGGCTCGGTGGCGGGCGGCGGCTGCTCGGACGTGGGCGCGGGTTCGGGCGCCACCGGCGGTGCTGTCGGCGGCACCGTCTGGGGTGCTGTCTGGGGCGCTGTCTGGGGTGCTGTCTGCGACGGCGCGACCGGTGGCACGACGGGCGGCGGTGCCTGCGTGGGCCGCACCGGTTGCGAGGTGGCCGGCGGGGCGGTCTGCGCGGCGGGCACCTGCTGCTCCGAGCCCGAGGCCAGGCCGATCACCACGGCGACCACCAGGGCGGCGGCGGAGGCCGCGCCGACCAGGAACTGGCGCGGTGCGGACGCGGCGGCGCCGGCGGCGCCACCCGTGCCGGCCGCGGCGGCGACCGCGGCGGCCTTGGCCGTGCCCGCGCCGGCGGCGGCCAGGTAGCCCGACGCGCCGACGCCGAGGACGAGCGGGGCGATGATCCCGCGCAGCGCGCCGTTGACGTCGGCCAGCTCGGCGGCCAGCGCCCGGCAGTTCACGCACTCGTCGAGGTGCGCCTCGACCTGGGTGGTCTCGCGCTTGGAGAGCCCGCCCCGCGTCCACGCGCCGAGCCGGTCCGCGGTGGCGCGGCACCGCTCGGCCTGCGTCTCGGCCAGGTGCGCCTGCAGGTACGCCTGCTTGAGGCCCTCCCGGGCGCGGTAGGCCAGCGCGGACACCCCGTTGGCGGTCAGGCCGAGCAGCGGCGCGACCTCGGCGGGCGTCTGGCCCTCAACCTCGGTGTGCCACAGCACGGTCTGCCAGCGCTCGGGCAGCCGGGCGAACGCCCTGGCCGCCAGCGACCGCTCCAGCCCGGCCACGGCCGTGTCGGCGAACGGCACGCTGGTCGCCTCGGGCGCGACCTCGGCCACGTCGTCGGCCAGCTCGACCTTGCGGTCGCGCCGGGTCTTGTCGTACGCGGTGTGGCGCAGCGCGGTGAGCAGGTAGGCCCGGAACGCCGAGTCGGGCCCGCGACCCGCCCGCAGCGCGTCGAGGACCTTCGCGAAGGCGTCGGCGACCAGGTCGTCGGCCTCGGCGGACGACCTGGCGAGCTGACGGGCCAGGTTGTGCGCGGCGGCCACGTGGCGCTCGTAGAGCTGCCCGTAGGCGTCGATGTCCCCGCCGCGCACGGAGTCGATCAGCTCCGCGTCGCTCGGTCCCCGGACTTCCGCAGGAACGGTCGCCACGTGTTCTTCCCTCCTCGCGCGGCGCCAGTGTGACGCACCAGGTAGCGCACCGTCACGCGGAACCCCCTGACCGGGTTCGCGGAATGCCGTCATGGATGAAGCCGGGCAACGTCTCATCAGCGGAACCGACATCGAGGAGGCATCCGGGTGGGTGTTCGGGGAACGGTCACACGGCGCTTCGGCGCCGACGGGTCGCGGGCGCTGCGGTCGCGGTGGCGCACGACCACCATGGCGGCGGGCTGGGCGTTCCCGGCGGACTGGCCGTTGGCCGAGGTGGACGAGGTGTGCCGGGCCGTGCTGGAGGAGCGCGACCCGAGCGCGGAGCTGCACCGGCTGGGCGCGGCCCGCGCCGAGGCGGGCGCCGGGCTGGCCGAGACGTTGCTCGACCTGGCGGCCCTGCACGCGGTGCTCGCGGAGCCCGCGGGGGCGACCGGGGTCGTCTCGCCGTGCGTGGACGCGACCCCGTCGCGGATGCTGCGGTCGACGGCGCTGGGCTGGGGCGACGTGATGAGCAGCCGGGCCGCGGACTGCGCCGCCGAGGACCCGCTGACCGGCCTGGCCACGCCCGCCTACCTGCGCACGAGGTTGCGCGAGGTGTACGCCGAGGCACGGGCCGCCGGTCGCCAGGACCACGTGCTGGTGCTCGTGGCGCTCGACCTGAGCCGCACGTCGGGGTGGTCGCGCGTGGTGGCGATGACCCTGCTGGCCGGCGCGCTCAAGGAGGTGTTCGACGGCGGCGAGACGGTCGCCGCGCTCGGGTCGTCGGTGGCCTGCGTGCTGCTGCGCCGCGACCGGCACCTGGCGCGGGCGTTGACCAACCTGCGGGTGCTGACCGCGGACCGGCTGGCCGTCGACCCGCACGTCGCGCCGACCGGCCCGGTCCGGGTCCGGCTGGAGGAGCTGCCGCCGACGTGCGAGGACGCCGTGGCGATGGTCGCCGGGCTCGGCCGCTAGACCGCGGGCGCCGACCCCTGTCCGGCGTCCGACAACCGAAGATCCCTTCCCCCAAGAGGAGCCCGGCGCCTGCCTCCCCAGCGCGCCGGGCTCCTCGCCGTCCGGCCCGGCGATTGACAGGGGAGCGGTGTGATGGTCTTCTACTGTCTTAGTTGAGTAGAACAATCCGGAGGATCGGGTGGAGTTCCGCATCGACCGGTCCAGCGGCCTGCCCGCCTACCTCCAGCTCGTGCGCCAGGTGCGGGAGGCGCTGCGCCTGGGCTGGCTGGGGCCGGGAGACCGGCTGCCGACCGTCCGCGACGTCGTCGCGAGGAGTGGTGTGAACGCGAACACGGTGCTCAAGGCATATCGGGAGCTGGAGCTGTCCGGCCTGGTCGAGGCCCGCCAGGGCTCGGGCACGTTCGTCAAGGCCGGTCTCGGCTCGACCGACCCGGGGGTGATGGCGGTGCTCCGGGTGCGGCTGGTCGAGTGGGTCCGCGAGGCGCGCGCGGCCGGGTTGGACGCCGAGGACCTGGACGCCCTGGTGCGGTCGGTCCTCGACGCGGACGGGGACCAGGCGACGGACGGGGAGGGGGTGGCGGTCCGGTGAGCACCTCGGTCGAGCCGGTCGCCGCGACAGCGGTGCGGGCACGGGGGCTGGGCAAGCGCTACGGGAGCAGGTGGGCGCTGCGCGACTGCGCGTTCGACCTGCCCGCCGGCCGGGTGGCGGCGCTGGTCGGCGCGAACGGCGCGGGCAAGACGACGTTGCTGACGGTCCTGGCCGGGCTCCTCGACGCCGACGAGGGGTCGGCGGGCGCGGTGGGCCGGGTGGCGTTCGTGTCGCAGGAGAAGCCGGTCTACCGGCACTTCACCGCGCGCGACGTGCTCCGCCTGGGCGCGCGGCTCAACGTCGTGTGGGACGGGGACCGGGCCCGCCGCTGGCTGGAGCGCTTCGAGGTCCCGCTGGACCAGGCGTGCGGCAGGCTCTCCGGCGGTCGGCAGGCGCAGGTGGCGTTCGCCCTGGCCCTCGGTTCGCGGCCGGACGTGCTCCTGCTGGACGAGCCGCTGGCCAACCTCGACCCGCTGGCCCGCCGGGAGGTGACCGCCGAGCTGCTCGGCGAGGTCGCCGCCACGGGCATGACCGTGGTGCTGTCCACGCACGTGGTGGCCGAGCTGTCCGGGGTGGCCGATCACCTGCTGCTGCTCGCGCACGGGCGGCTGCTGGCCGGCGGCGACCTGGACGACCTGCTCGGCAGGCACGTCACCTACACCGGTCCGCGCTCGGACGTGCCGCCCGCGCTGGGCGGGGTCGTCGAGGCGCGGCACAGCGACAACCAGTCGACGTTCCTGGTCGAGCTGCCCGAGGGCAGGCCCCGGCCGGTGGTCGCCGGACCGTGGGTCGAGCGCCCGCCGACGTTGGAGGACTACGTGCTCGCACAGCTCGGAGCGACCCGGAACGAGGCGGGCGCGTGACCGCGGGGACCGGCGTCCCGGCCGGGCGCACCCGGGTCGGCTGGGGCGACCTCGCCTGGCTGACCTGGCGGCAGCACCGGTGGACGGTCGCGGGCACGGCGGCCGTCGTGCTCGTGGCCGCCGCGACGGCGCTCGGCATGGCGTGGCACGTCGACGCCACCGGCGGGACCCACGAGCTGTTCGGCCGGTTCGGCTACGAGGGCGTGAGCCAGGTGCTGGCGGTCCTGCCGGCGGCCTTCGGCCTGGTCGTCGCCGTGTTCTGGGCGGCGCCGCTGCTGGCGCGCGAGTACGAGCAGCGCACGCACCTGGTGGTGTGGAGCCAGGACGTCACCGCCTCCCGCTGGCTGGCCGCCAAGGTCGTGCTGCTCGGCGTGACCGCCTCGGCGCTCGCCGCCGGCCTCGGCCTCGCGCTGGGCCGGCTGATGGACGGCATCAACTCCCTGCACCGCGAGTACGCGCTGTTCCACCCGTTCGGCCACGCGGCCTTCGAGGCGGCGCCGCACGTGCAGGTCGGGTACGCGGCGTTCGGCTTCGCGCTCGGCCTGGCGTTCGGCGCCACCACCCGCCGCACGGTGCTGTCGATGGGGCTCACCCTGGTCGCCTACGTCGTGACCAGGGTCGCGGTGGCGGCGTTCTGGCGGCCGTACTTCCGGTCGCCGCTGCGCGAGGTGCAGTCGTACGCGGACTACTCCGGCTCCTACGACGGCCGCGTGGGCACGCGATGGACGGTGGACGGCGGGTATCTCGACGCGTCGGGCACCGAGATCGGGTTCCCGCGGGCGTGCGCCGACATCGACGGCAGCGCCGCCTACGACAAGTGCATGACCGACCAGGGCGTCCGGTTCTTCACCGAGTACCACCCGGTCGACCGGGTGGCGGCGTTCCGGTTGTTCGAGTTCGCGGTCTTCGCCGCGCTCACCGCGGGGTTGCTCGTGCTCGCCTTCACGCGGGTGCGCCGGGCCCGTCGCGCCTGAGCCGGGCCGGCCGGGTCCGGGGCACCGCGTTTGTGCAGGTAGGATCACCGAACCGTGGACTCCCGAACCCGTCTCCCCGTCGTCGGCATGATCGGTGGCGGCCAGCTGGCCCGCATGACGCACCAGGCCGCCATCCCGCTCGGCCAGTCGCTGCGGGTGCTCGCCGAGTCGGACTCCGACCCGGCGGCGCTGGTCGCGCGCGACGTCGAGCTGGGCAGGCACACCGACCTGGACGCCCTGCGCGCGTTCGCCAAGTCCTGCGACGTCGTCACGTTCGACCACGAGCACGTGCCGCAGGAGCACCTGCACGCGCTGGTGGCGGAGGGCGTGAAGGTGTTCCCCGGGCCCGACGCCCTGGTGCACGCGCAGGACAAGCTGGTGATGCGGCAGCGGCTGGCGGAGCTGGGCGCGCCCGTGCCGCCGTTCGCCGCCGTCGAGGACGCGTCCGACGTGCTGCGGTTCGGCGCGGACCACGGCTGGCCGTGCGTGCTGAAGGCGGTGCGCGGCGGGTACGACGGCCGGGGCGTGTGGATGCTGAACACGCCGCAGAGCGCGCAGCGGGTCGTGCCGGAGCTGCTGGCCGCCGGCACGCCGCTGATGGTCGAGCAGTGCGTGCCGATGCGCCGGGAGCTGGCCGCGCTGGTCGCGCGCTCCCCGTTCGGCCAGGGCGCGGCGTGGCCGCTGGTGCAGACCGTGCAGCGGGAGGGGATCTGCGTCGAGGTGCTCGCGCCCGCCCCGGACGGGCCCGCCGAGCAGGCGCAGGAGCTGGCCCTGCACATCGCCGCCGAGCTGGGTGTGGTCGGGCTGCTGGCGGTCGAGCTGTTCGAGACCGAGGACGGGCTGGTCGTCAACGAACTGGCCATGCGCCCGCACAACTCCGGCCACTGGACCATCGAGGGCTCGCTGACCTCGCAGTTCGAGCAGCACCTGCGCGCCGTGCTGGACTACCCGCTCGGCGCGACGGACCTCGTCGCGCCCGCCGTCGTCATGGCGAACGTCCTGGGCGCGTCCGCGCCGCCCGAGATGGGGCCGGACGAGCGGCTGCACCACCTGTTCGCCCGGTTCCCCGACGCGCGCGTGCACCTGTACGGCAAGGCGGAGCGGCCGGGGCGCAAGATCGGCCACGTGACGCTGCTCGGTGAGCGGATGGAGGAGGTGCGGCGGCGGGCGGGGCTCGCGGCGCACTGGCTGTCCGACGGCGTGTGGCTGGACGGTTACGACATCCACGGGGGGCAGCGGTGACGCACGTCGGCGTGATCATGGGCAGCGACTCGGACTGGCCGGTGATGAAGGCCGCGGCCGAGGCGCTGGCCGAGTTCGACGTCCCCTACGAGGTGGGCGTGTACTCGGCGCACCGCACGCCCCAGCGGATGCTGGACTACGCCGCCTCGGCCGCGTCGCGGGGGCTGCGGGTGATCATCGCGGGCGCGGGCGGCGCCGCCCACCTGCCGGGAATGGTGGCGTCGGCGACGGCGCTGCCGGTCATCGGCGTGCCCGTGCCGCTGAAGTACCTCGACGGCATGGACTCGTTGCTGTCGATCGTGCAGATGCCGGCGGGCGTGCCGGTGGCGACGGTGTCCGTCGGCGGCGCGCGCAACGCCGGCCTGCTGGCCGTGCGGGTGCTGGCGGCGTCCGACCCGGCGCTGCGCGAGCGGATGGAGGCGTTCCAGGCGTCGCTCGAGGAGCTGGTGCTGGAGAAGGACGCGGCACTGCGGGCTGTTGCGGACGGCACAGCGGCGAACTGAGTGAACGCGCGCTAACATCCGGGTAGTACGCCCTACCGGGAGGTAACTCAACGTGGACCCGAGCTTCGGTACCTACCAGCTCGCCGAAGAGCACGAGGCGCTGCGCGAGGCGGTCCGGTCGCTGGCCGACAAGGAGGTCGCACCGCACGCGGCGGACGTCGACGAGCGCGAGCGCTTCCCGGTCGAGGCGTTGAACGCGCTGGTCAAGTCGGGTTTCGCGGCCGTGCACGTGCCGGAGGAGTACGACGGCCAGGGCGCCGACTCGGTGGCCACGTGCATCGTGATCGAGGAGGTGGCGCGCGTGTGCGCGTCGTCGTCCCTGATCCCGGCGGTGAACAAGCTGGGCACGATGCCGATCCTGCTGTCGGCGTCGGAGGAGCTGAAGCGGCAGGTGCTGCCGTCCGTCGCGTCGGGCGAGGCGATGGCCTCCTACGCGCTGTCCGAGCGCGAGGCGGGCTCCGACACGGCGTCGATGCGGACGCGGGCCAGGCTCGACGGCGACCACTGGGTGCTCAACGGCACGAAGTGCTGGATCACCAACGCCGGCGAGTCGACGTGGTACACGGTCATGGCGGTGACGGACCCGGACGCGCCGAAGAAGTCGCAGGGCATCTCGGCCTTCGTCGTGCACAAGGACGACCCGGGCTTCGTCGTCGGGTCGAAGGAGCGCAAGCTCGGCATCAAGGGCTCGCCCACCCGCGAGATCCACTTCGAGAACTGCACCATCCCGGCGGACCGCGTCATCGGCGAGCCGGGCACCGGCCTGAAGACGGCGCTGCGCACCCTCGACCACACCCGCCCGACCATCGGCGCGCAGGCCGTGGGCATCGCGCAGGGCGCGCTGGAAGCCGCCGTCGCCTACGTCAAGGACCGCAAGCAGTTCGGCAAGGCGATCGCCGAGTTCCAGGGCGTGCAGTTCATGCTGGCCGACATGGCGATGAAGATCGAGGCCGCCCGGCACATGGTCTACGTGGCCGCCGCGAAGGCCGAGCGGGGCGAGCCGAACATCGGCTTCATCACCGCGGCGGCCAAGTGCTTCGCGTCGGACGTCGCGATGGAGGTCACGACGAACGCCGTGCAGCTGTTCGGCGGCGCCGGCTACACGCGCGACTTCCCGGTGGAGCGCATGATGCGCGACGCCAAGATCACCCAGATCTACGAGGGCACGAACCAGATCCAGCGCGTGGTCATGTCGCGCGCCCTGCTCAACGGCTGATCTTCCGACCCTCCCGTGCCGCGGCCCGGGGATGTCCGGTCCTCCCGACCGGGGGTCCCCGGGCTCCCGCCTCCTGCGGGGACCCGCACCCGTCACCGCCGGCGGCGCCGCCCCACCCCTATGGTCGAGTGTGCCGCGCGTCGGTCGCCCCTGGCGTTGCGTCCCGGTCCGGCGGACCGGACCACCCACCGACGAGGGGAGCAGGGCTCATGAGCAACGTCCGGAAGGCCGTCGTCGCGCTCGCCGCCGGTGTCGGGATCGTCGCGTCCGGCGGGGTGGCCGTCGCCGCGCCCACCGCGACCGGCGGCATCGGCATCCAGTGCACCCGCCAGTACGTCGTGGTCAGCAACGCCACGCTGCGCAACAGCCCCGGTGGTTCGGTGGTCGCGTACTCGTTCACCGGCGACAAGTTCAACGTGCCGAGCCCGTCCGGCGTCTGGTACGAGGGCAACCTCTACGACCAGCACAGCACCTACATCGGTCACGGCTACCTGCTCGCCTCGGCGTTGGCCTACACCGGCACGTGCTTCTGACCCGTCACCTCGGCGATTCCGCGGGCCGCACCTCGCGGGGCCGGTCGACCGGTGCTTCCCGCTCGACCGGTGCTTCCCGCTCGACCGGCAGCGGTCCCGTCGACCGCACGGCGCGGGTGCCCGCCACCAGGTCCGGCACCCCGCGCTGGTCGCGGCGGAAGGCCGGGAGGGCGAAACCGCCCAGGACGAACAGCACCAGCACGGTCAGGTCCACGGCGAACGGCCACGGCGTCGGTGCCAGGACCGTGTACGCGATCAGGCCGGTGGCGCCCACCAGCTCCCGCAGCACGACGCGGTGCGGCGCGGCACGCGTGCCGTCGGCCCGGCGGAGCCGGTAGCGCACCAGCCAGGAGCCCGGCGTCCGCCCCGTCGCCGCCGGCAGCACGACCCGGAACACCACCGCCACCGCGACCGCCCACCACGGGTTGTCGCGGAACACCAGGTGCGCGGTCGCGATCAGGAGCACCAGGTCCGCCAGCAGCGCCATCAGGCGGCGCGGCACCGTGACGGAGTCGGGCAGGGCGGTCGACGCGTCCGCGTCCGGCACCGAGGGCACCACCAGGGCGACCGGTGCGATCATCCAGCCCAGCAGCGCGCCGGCGGAGTTCGAGATCAGGTCGTCCACGTCGGCGATGCGGTACGGGCACGGGTACACGCCCAGGTTGCCGCTGTACTGCACGACCTCGACCGCCAGCGACAGGCCCAGGCCGATCGCCAGCACCGCCAGCGGGCCGCGGCCGTAGGACTTGCGCAGCACCACGCCCAGCGGCACGAACAGCGCCACGTTGAACGCCTGCTGCACGAACGCGCTCGACGTCACCACCGCCCGCACGCCCGAGCGCCCGTTGTAGGCGAGGTTGTTGCGCATGTCCGTGACCCACTGGAACGGCGTGGTGGACAGCATCTGGTCGTCGCAGTCCAGCGGACCCGACGGGAACGGCAGGAAGATCAGCGCCAGCGCCACCAGCCCGTACGCCAGCAGCCCGTACAGCACCAGGGCGCGTCGGGGCTCGACCCGGCCGAACCGGTGGTAGTGCAGAGCGATCAACGGCAGCAGGACCAGCGTGCCGACGCCCACGAACGCGCCGAAGCCGGTTCGGACGGACTCCAGGTACGAGCTCAGCATGGCCACCGATCCGGTCTGACGGTCCCGCGACGAAGGTCAACCCGCTCAATAACCCGCGCGCGTCGCGGTCAAACCCGATCGGCGGCGTTGCGGCCGAACGGAGCCCGCCCGGGCCGCCGAACCACGCACCCGCCCGGCCGCCGCCGTCCGGCTCAGCCGACCAGGTCCACGGTCGTCTGCTCGGCGGCCCGGCGGGCGGTCAGCAGGTCCGACGAGGCGTTGCTGCACTGCACCAGCGAGCCGCCGCCCGCGAGCACGGCCAGGAAGCCGTTCAGCAGGCCGTCCGGCAGGGTCCACTCCACAGTGGACAGCACGCGCGAGGCCGTGGTGATGCCCAGCGTCGCCGCGCGCTGGTGCGCCTCCTCGACCACCTCGTCCACAGTGGACTTGAGCAGGGCGGGCGTGGTGCCGTCGACCGGTTCCCACGGCGTGAAGTCGTCGCCGAACACGCGCACGTCGTCGTTGTAGTCGACGGGCGCGCCGCTGCCCAGCCCCATCGGGTGCAGCGACGCGACGGCCGTCACCAGCGCGCCGGGCGCTTCGCCGCCGGGTGCGACGAGGGCCACCTTCGCGCCCGCCGGGTCGTCGGTCACCGTGGCGCCGCACCACCACGCGCCGAGCAGGACGCCGGCGGTCTGCCAGTGGGCGGGCAGCAGCACGGCCACCGGGTCGCCGGGCTCGACGTCGTGCTCGTCGCGCAGCCAGTTCGCCGTCTTGGCCGCCCAGTTCCGGATGGTGGCGCGGGACAGCTCCACCCGCGTCCCCGCCGCGTCGTCGTAGTGCGTGATGAGGGGACGGCCGGGGTTCGCCGCGAAGAGCGGCGCGAACAGGGCATCCGTGACGGTCATGCCCCAACCTTCCCACGCCCCGACCAACCCCGACCCGCCCCCTCACCCACAAGCGCGAGAGTCCAACGTTCGCGTCGCGAGAGTCCTACATTCGGAGCACGTGAGTTCAACGCTCGGGACCACGGCCGCCGGCGCTGAGCGTTGAACTCGGGGTGCCTGGACGTAGGACTCTCGCGGTCCGAACGTAGGACTCTCGCGAGCTGGAGGTAGGACTCTCGCGGTTAGTCGATGCAGGGTGGGGTTGGTTGGGCGGTGCGGTGGTGGGGGCCGTCGAGGGAGAGGAGGGGTGGTGGGGAGAGGCGGTTGGTGAGGGTGGGGGTGGGAGTGGGGGAGGAGGCGGGGGAGGGAGGAGAGGCGGGGGGAGAGGCGGGGGTGGGGGGTGGGGTTTTGGCGCCCAGGAGGTTGGCGACGAAGGTCTTGACGTCGGCCGGGTTCACGGTGACGACGCTCTGGCCCCGGTCGTTGAGGGTGCCCACGCCGGTCACCGGGATCGTGGCGAACTCCACGTTGCCGCCCGCCAGGCCACGCGCCTGGCCCGCGAACGTCGCCAGGTCCAGGTCCTCGTCCACCACGATCGACTTGCTCACCGCGTCCAGCAGCCCGGACAGCCGCGCCGGGTCGGCCAGCGTTCCCGCGGACAGCAGCTTCGACATCGCCGCCGACATGAACACCTGCTGCCGCGTGATCCGCCCCAGGTCCCCGTTGGGGATGCCCTTGCGCTGCCGCACGAACGCCAGCGCGTCACCCCCCGAGATCGTCTGCACACCCGCCCGGAAGTCCGCGCCCGAGTCGGGGTCGGAGGTGGCCTGCCTCAAGCACACGTCCACGCCCCCGATCACCTCGGTGAGCAGGTAGAACCCGTACAGGTTGATCTCCGCGTAGTGGTCGACCCGCACGCCGGTCAGGTCCTGCACCACCTGCACCAGCGCCCGCCTCCCCGCCTGGTCGCCCGCCCGGGAGCGCTCGGCCAGGTCGGACGAGCCCGCCGCCGCCAGCCGCTCCATCGTGAAGTACTTGGTCAGCCCGTACGCCGAGTTGATCTTCTCCTGGCCGACGTCCGGGATGGTCACGTAGGTGTCGCGCGGGATCGACACGGCGTGCGCCTTGCTGCCGTCGTGCGGCACGCGCATCACGATGATCGTGTCCGTGTTGAGCGTGTCCGTCGCCTCCGTGCGCAGCTCCCGCAGCACGCGGTCCGGCAGCGGCACGCCCTGGGCGTCCGTGCGGCTGTCGCTGCCCACCAGCAGGATGTCCGTCGCGCCGTCGGCCGCGGGCGGCGCGTTGGGCACGTCGGACAGCCCGGTCAGCACGTCCGTCGTGTTCACGCTCTCCTGCACCCGCCGCACCGTCGACCAGCCGTACCCGGCCGCCACGAGCACGGTCGCCGACAGCAGCGCGACGAGCACGCGCGCGGCGATCACCGCTGCCCTCACCGGCGTCCTCCTACGAGTGGTTGTCCGATCAGGCTAACCACCTTCGACCGATCGGACGTGCCGCTTCGCCGGCAGGTGGGTGCTTCAGTTGACGCAGACCACGCCGTCGGCGGTGATCGGCGGGGTGGTGCCGGTCGTGGGGGGCTGGGACGACCCGGTCACGTCGACCGACGCCGGGTCGGACTGGTCGGGCGCCGCGTAGTCCGCGCCGGCGTAGACCTGAACCCGCCCCCTGGGCACGGAGTCGTCCTCGACGGCCTCGGCGTTACCGCCCAGGGCCAGGATCACCTTGTCGGCGCTCGCCCGCTCGCCCGGCGCGTGCCGCACGGTGGTCGTGTCGGCGTACCCGGCGGACTCGGCCGCGCCCCGGCGGAACCCCTTCTCGACCAACGCGTCCAGCACGCTGGCCGCCAACCGGCTCACCCCGGCGGCGTTGTAGACGTCCACGGTGATCGCCGAGTTCGGCGGCCCGGACGGGGTGGTGCTCGTGGCGGACGCCTTGCCCGCCTCGCCGTCGCCCGCCAGGCCCTTGATGAACTGCCGCACCTTCGCCGGGTCGACCGGCAGCACGTTGCCGTCACCCCACGTGTCCGTCGGGTCGCCCACCGGGATGGTGCGGAACACGATGTTGCCGCCCACCAGCCCCTGCATCTGGGTGGCGAACTCGGTGATGTTCCACCCCTCGCTGAGCACGACGGACTTCTTCACCGCCGTCACCAGCCGGTCGAGCTTGTCGAAGTCGGTCAGCGTGCCCGTGGACAGCACGTTGCGGGCCAGCGCGCCGATGAACACCTGCTGCCGCACGATCCGGTCCAGGTCGCCGCCGGGCAGCCCGTTGCGCTGGCGCACGAACGACAGCGCCTTCGCGCCCTCGACCACCTGCCGGCCCGCCGGGAAGTCCGCACCCGAGTCGCTGTCGCGGGTCGCCTGGTTGAGGCACACCTCGACGCCGCCGAGCGCCTTGGTGACCTCGTAGAAGCTGGCCAGGTTGACCTCGGCGTACTTGTCGACGGTCACCGAACCGCCGGTCAGCCCCTCGATGGTCTTGATCAGCGTCTTGCGGCCGGCCAGCGTCGACTCCCGCTCGATGCGCGACTCGCTGGTCACGCCCTCTTCGCGCAGCCGCTGGGCCGTGTCGTTCTTCTGCCTGGCCAGCGCCGAGTTGAGCTTGTGCTTGCCGAACCCGTCCGCGATCTCCACGTACGAGTCGCGCGGGAACGAGATAGCCACCGCCCGCGTGCCGTCCTGGGGGATGTGCACCAGGATCATCGTGTCGGTGTTCTGCGTGCCGTCCGCCACACCGCCGTTGAGCAGCGCGAGCACGTCGTCCGACAGCGGGTTGCCCTGCGCGTCGGTGCGGCTGTCGACGCCGACGAGCAGGATGTCGATCGCGCCGTCGAGCGGCTTGCGGGGCACGCCGTCGGCGTCCCGGGTGACGGACGAGGCGATCACGTCGGTCGTGGTGATGTCGTCGTCGAGGTCGCCGAGGTGGTACCAGCCGTACCACGTGACGATGAGCACAGCGGCCGACACCAGCGCCAGGAGTGAACGGCCGGTGAGCACGAGGGCACGGAGAGCAGCCGATCCACCGGCCGTACCGCGCGGACTGGAGTCCACTGCCTGCCTCCCCCGTGCGCTCAGGCTGCTTGTTCGACACTAGTGGCGCGGTGGTGGGCCGCGCCGGACATTCCTCTTATACGGGAGACGCTGTAACAACCAGGTGGGTTGCAGAGACGGGCTCCGTGACAGACTGCGGTGAGCAACGCCTCCAGGAGGGCACTGAGCATGCGGGTTCTGGTAACGGGTGGGGCCGGGTTCATCGGCTCGCACTACGTGCGGGAGATGGTCGGCGGCGCGTACCCGGCCTACGCCGACGCCGAGGTGGTGGTGCTGGACAAGCTCACCTACGCGGGCAACGAGGCGAACCTGGCGCCGGTCGCCGACAGCCCGAGGCTGACCTTCGTGCGGGGTGACATCTGCGACCGCGAGCTGGTCGCCGACCTGATGAGCCGCACGGACGTGGTCGTGCACTTCGCCGCCGAGTCGCATGTGGACCGCTCGATCTCCGGTTCGGCCGACTTCGTGCTGACCAACGTGCTGGGCACCCAGACGCTGCTGCAGGGCGCGCTGGAGGCGGGCGTGGCCAAGTTCGTGCACGTCTCCACCGACGAGGTGTACGGCACGATCGACGAGGGCTCGTGGACCGAGGACCACGTCCTGGAGCCGAACTCGCCGTACTCGGCCTCCAAGGCGTCGTCGGACCTGCTGGCGCGGGCGTTCTTCCGCACGCACGGGCTGCCGGTGTGCGTCACCCGGTGCTCGAATAACTACGGTCCGTACCAGTTCCCCGAGAAGGTCATCCCCCTGTTCGTCACCAACCTGGTGGACGGCAAGAAGGTGCCGCTGTACGGCGACGGGCTCAACGTGCGCGACTGGCTGCACGTGGACGACCACTGCCGCGGCATCCAGCTGGTGCTGGAGGGCGGCCGGGGCGGCGAGGTCTACAACATCGGCGGCGGCACGGAGCTGACCAACCGGGAGCTGACGGAGCGCCTGCTGGAGGCCACGGGGCGGGACTGGGACTCGTTCGTCGAGCCCGTCGCCGACCGCAAGGGCCACGACCGGCGCTACTCGGTCGACATCACCAAGATCAGCACGGAGCTGGGGTACGCGCCCCGGGTCGACTTCGCCGAGGGCCTGGCGGCGACCGTCCGGTGGTACCGGGACAACCGGTCGTGGTGGGAGCCGCTCAAGCAGCGCGCGGCCCTGGCCGGCTGATGGCGCTCGCACTCCTCGTGCCCGGCGGCCGCGGCCAGCTCGGGCGGGACGTGGTGGCCGCGGCGCCCGGTGACGGCCTGGTGCACGCGCCGTCGTCGGCCGAGCTGGACCTGACCGACGCACCGGCCGTGGCGGACGCGGTCGGGGCGTTCGCCGCCACCGCGCGCGACGCGGGCCTGCGGCCGGTCGTCGTGAACGCGGCGGCGTACACGGCGGTGGACGCGGCCGAGACCGACGCCGACCGGGCGTTCGCGGTCAACGCGGCCGGCCCCGGCCACCTGGCGGAGAGCTGCCGCGAGCACCGCGTGCCGCTGCTGCACGTGTCGACGGACTACGTGTTCCCCGGCGACGGCGTCCGGCCGTACGAGCCGTCGGACGAGACCGGTCCCCGGTCGGTGTACGGGCGCACCAAGCTCGACGGCGAGCGGCGCGTGCTGTCCACTTGGGACCGCTCGTGGGTCGTCCGCACGGCGTGGGTCTACGGCGAGCACGGCAACAACTTCGTCAAGACCATGGCCCGCCTGGCCGGCGCGAACGACACCCTCTCCGTGGTGGACGACCAGGTCGGCTCGCCGACGTGGTCGCTCGACCTGGCGCACGGCCTGGTGGAGCTGGCGGGCGCGGTGTCGGCGGGCGGCGCGCCGCCGCGGGTGCTGCACGCGACCGGCGACGGCGAGACGACGTGGTGCGGCTTCGCCCGGGCGATCTTCGCCGAGCTGGGCCTGGACCCGGAGCGGGTGCGGCCGTGCACGACCGCGGACTTCCCCCGGCCCGCCCCGCGCCCGGCGTACTCGGTGCTGTCGGGCAAGGCGTGGGCCGACGCGGGGTTGACGCCGTTGCGGCACTGGCGGGAGGCCCTGTCCGCCGCGGTCGCCACGCGCGCCGTTCCCTGACCGCCACGGTGGGTAGCCTGCCCGGGCGGGTCGGTCAGCCGGCCTGCCAGGTGACGGCGGTGGGTCGCCGCGCGGTGGCCAGGAACTCCTTCAGCGCGGTCGCCAGGACCTCGACCGGCACGCCCGCGCCCGCCGGGTAGTCGACGTACTCGGAGCGGTACTCCGGGGACGCCGGGTCGCCCGCGAGGGTCGAGTAGTCGTGCTCGGGGTCGGCGTAGGTGAGGTAGCCGTAACCCCCGTGAACAGCGGCGGCGACGTCGTGGTCGGGGATCTTGGTGGCGCCCGGCGCGCCGAGCAGCCCCTCGGTGTCGGTGATCAGCCCGCGGTCGCCGTGCTCGACCACGGCGGGGCCCGCGCCGGACTCGGCCAGGCGCGCCAGGAGGATGTCGACGTCCTCCGGCGCGGCGACGGTCATCTCGTCGGCGGCGTCGGCGTCGTGCTCGTCGGAGATCGGCCACACGGCCGTGAAGCTCATGGCCGCATCATCGCAGTGGACGCGCTGAGTGACCACCGGAGGGGGTGGTTGCGCCGTTGGGGTGGAGTCGGTACGTCGCACTGGTCCTGCCCTCGACCGGTGCGAGAACCTGTCCGCCATGTCCGCCATCGGGCGATCCCCTGAAGCCACCGCGACCCGCCTCGAAGGCGAGCGCCAGCGGTTCCTGCGTCGCGTGTGCGCCGTGACCGGTTCGCGGCAGATCTCCTGGAGCGTCCTCAAGCCGGCCCAGTCGGTCCGGCAACCCGGGCACCCCTGAGCCGTCGCGTCAGCGGCCCGCCGCGCGCCGGTAGGCCGACACGGTCAGCTCGGCCGTCCGGCGCCACGTGAACTCCGCCGCGTGCGTGCGCCGGGCCGCCTGGTCGGCCGGTGTCGGCGTGCCCGCCACGGCGTCGACCATGGCCTCGGCCAGCGCTTCCACGTCACCGACCGGCACGTGCGTCGCGTGCCCGCCGGCGACCTCGCGCAGCGCCGGCACGTCCGTGCACACCACGGGGACGTTGCACGCCAACGCTTCCAGCACCGGCAGGCCGAAGCCCTCGTCGCGCGAGGGCAGCACCAGCGCCGCCGCGCCCGCCACCACGCTGCGCAGGTCGACGTCGTTGAGGTAGCCGGTGCGCAGCACGCGGTCGTCGGAGCCTGCGGCGTGCGGGCCGGCCAGCACGAGCGGCGGCAGCGACGGCCGGGCGGCGTGCGCGGTCAGCAGCGTCCCGAGGCCCTTGCGCGGCCCGCCCGCGCCCACGAACAGCAGGTACTCCGACGGCAGCCCCAGCCGGGCGCGTAGCGGGGGCGACGGCGGCCGGGCCGCGAACCACGCCGGGTCCACGCCCAGCGGCGTCACCACGATCTTCGACTCGGGCACGCCCAGCCGGTCCACCACGACCTCGGCGACGGCCCGGGTCGGCGTGCACACGACGTCGGCCCCGGCCGCCGACCGGCGCACCAGCTCGGGCAGCCGCCGGTCCGACGGGGGCAGGTCGCCGGGCGCGTCGAGGAACGCCAGGTCGTGGATGGTCGTCACGCCCCCGGCCCGCAACGTCGGCGGCAGCACGAAGTTCGTCGCGTGCATGACGTCGGTCGGCCCGGCCAGGAACTCCACCGGCGGGAACGGCATCCGCAGCCAGAACTGGCGCAGCAGCCGCGCCGACACCGGCAGCCCGCGCGCCACCACGTCGTGCGGCAGCACGGTCCGCAGCGCGCGCCACCCGCGCAACGTGAACGCCACCGCGCGCACGTCGACCTCGTCCAGCATCGACGCCAGCTCCTCCGCCAGCGCCGCGGTGTACCGGCCGATGCCGGTCCGCTGCCCGAGCAGGGGGGTGCCGTCGATCAGCACCCGCAGCGGCCTAGCCACGGCCGCGCAACTTCTTCAGCACCCGGCCGGTCGCCCGCCGGGCCACCTCGCCGGCGCCACCGGCGGACATGTACTCCTTGACCAGCGCCACGTCCCGCTGCACCTTCTCCAGCCGCCCGAGCGGCCGGTTGCGCACCATGAACGACGAGCCGGGCAGCCGGTCGGCGGCCGGCCGCGGGTTGCGGCAGAAGTCCGTGAGCGGGGCGAGCACGTTCTCCCAGGTGAACCGCTCGCGCACGACCGCTATCCGCTCCACGCACCCGGCGGCGAACTCCGCGTCGTACAGCACCGCCTCCAGCGCGTCGGCCAGCGCGTCCGGGTCCTCCGACGGCACGACGACGCCCAGGCGCTCCCGGCGGACCAGGTCGGCGAACGAGTCGCCGTCCGTGGTCACGATCGGCAGCCCGGCCCACAGGTAGTCCAGCACCCGGGTGCGGAACGCGAACGTCGTCTCCACGTGCTCGTAGTGCGTGGTCACGCCCGCGTCCGCGTCGAGCAGCCAGTTCTGGCGGTCCTGGTAGGGCACCCAGGTCTCGTTGAAGAACACGTGCGAGCCCACGAGGTCCAGCCGCTTCGCCAGCGCCCTGGTCTGCCCGGCGACGTCCATGTCGGGCACCTCGGGGTTGGGGTGCTTCATGCCGAGGAACACCAGCCGCACGTCCGGGCGGCGACCCCGCAGCCGGTCCACCGCGCGCACCAGGGTCAGGGGGTCGAACCAGCTGTAGACGCCGCCCGCCCACAGCACCACCCTGTCCGCCGCGTCGAGGCCCAGCGTCGCGCGCAGGCCCGGCCCGGTGCGCTGCGGCGGCTTGCCGGGCAGCCCGAACGGCGCCTCGGCCAGCAGCGAGCGCACGGTGGGGTCGTTGTCGTACAGCGACGGCGTGAGCCGGCCCAGCGCCGTCAGGTGGCCGAGCCAGAAGTGCCGCTGCCGCTCCGAGGCGCACAGGAAGAAGTCGCCGCGCGCCAACTGGTCGTTGATCACCCTGGTGACGCCGGCGAGGTCGAGCTCGCGCTGCTCGTCGGTGCCGTCCTTGCCCTGTTCCAGCAGCTCCAGGTGCATCGGGTCGTAGATGTCGCAGACGACGACCTTGGTCGAGGTCGGCTTCTTCAGCTCCGGCACGAACTCCAGCGCGTGGCCCTGGAGCACGACCACGTCGGCCCAGTCGACCTGCGCGCCCAGGTCGCGCCGCGCGACCTTCAGCACCGGGAACGCCGCCTCGGGCGGCGCGCACAGCGGGTTGACCGTGACCAGTCGGACGTCGTGCTCGCCGGACAGCACGTCGGCCATGTTCCAGGCCCGGATCGCGGGGCCCGCCATCCGGTCGGTGATGGCGTCGCCGGTGATCACCAGCACCCGGCGCGGCCGGCCGAACACCTCCTCCAGCCCGAACACCTCGACCAGCACGTCGTGCGCGGCCAGGTAGCGGGGCAGGGGGTAGGCGGGCTCCATCGCCTTGCGCATCAACGGCACCAGGTCGGCGTCGGACACCCGGCGCGCGGCCTGCTCCGCCTGCCGCGACTCGGCCAGCGACGGCAGCAGCTCCACGAACTGGTCGATGGCGAGGAACCCGGCCAGCGCCTGGCGCGGCACCGGCACGGGCGCGCGGTCGTCGGCGGGGTCGGCGGGGCGGCGGGTGATCTCCAGCTGGGTGGCGTCCAGCTCGCCGCGCGCGGTGGCCCGGCGGACGACCAGGGCCAGCGCCGCGGGCAGCGCCTTGGCCAGCGTCGCGTCGGAGAAGTTCTTGTAGAGCGCGGCGAGGGCGTTGCGCTCCAACAGGTACAGCTCGCGGCTGCTGTCCACGGAGGACATGGAGGCGTGGTGCTTGTGGTAGGTCAACGACGTCGGCACGTACCGGACGCGCCAGCCGCGCAGGTTCATCCGCCAGCCGAGGTCGACGTCCTCGTAGAACATGAAGAACCGCTCGTCGAACCCGCCCAGCTCGCGGAACACCGAGGCCCGCGCGACGAGCGCCGAGCCGGTGCCGAACAAGACGTCCCGGGGCCGGTCGTGGCTGCCGTCGTCGGGTTGGCCGGCGTGCCGCTTGTACCCCATGCCGAACCACGTGAGGCCCGCGTCGACGAAGTCGACCTCCCGGCCCTCCCAGTCGAGCACCTTGCTCGCCACCGCGCCGACGGACGGCTCGGCGCGCAGCACGGCCACCGCCTCCCGCAACCACGCCGGGTGGGGGCGGGCGTCGTTGTTGAGGAACGCGACCACGGACCCGCGCGCGCTGCGCACGCCCAGGTTGCAACCGCCCGCGAAGCCCAGGTTGCCCGGCGCCTCGACCACCTCCGCGGTCGGCGCGGCGGCCCTGATGCGGTCCGCGCTGCCGTCGCCCGAGGCGTTGTCGACCACGATGACCTGGAGTTTCCCCGCCGGGTAGTCGAGGTCGCCGGACAACGCGCGCAGGCAGGTGATGGTGTCGTCGGCGCCGCGGTAGTTGACCACGACCACCGAGACGTCAGGCAGGGTCCCTTGCTCCACGGGCTAACTCTGCCTCATCACGCTCCGCAGCGGGTCGTCAAGGTGGCCTACGCCTCGGCGCGCCCCGGGCGGCCCGCCCACTCCCGCCACACCGCGTGCCGGGACACCGTCGCGCGCCGGCCGACGCGCCGGCGCTGGACCAGCGCGGCCGGCAGCCGCCCCAGCACCTCCAGCAGCACCCGCAGGCGCAGCGGCACGTGGAAGTTCGCCGCGTCGGGCCGGTCGCGGCGGACCGGCAGCAGGGCGGTGACGGCGGCGAACCTCGCCAGCTCCCGCGCGGCGACGGCCGGCGGGGCGCAGCGCAGCAGCATCAGCAGCCGGTTGCGCTCGTTCCAGCGGTGGAACGGCCGCGAGCCGGGCTTCGTGCTCGCGCCGTGCCGGTGGTGCACGCGCGCCGCGCCGACCGACAGCACCCGGTGGCCCGCCAGCCGCAGCCGCCAGGCCGTGTCGGTGTCCTCGTAGTAGCAGAAGAACGCGGCCGGGACGCCTCCCGCCCGCTCCAGGGCCTCGCGCCGCAGCAGCGCCGCGCCGCCGCAGAACCCGAACACCTCGCCGCCGGCGACCGCCAGGTCGGCGCCGTGGCCGTCGGCGGTGAGCCGGACGCCGACCGACTGGGTCGAACCGTCCGCCAGCAGCAGCGACGGGGTCGCGGCGGCGGCGTCCGGCGTGGCGTCCAGGGCGTCTTCGAGGGTGGCCAGCCAGTCGTCGGCGGGCACCGCGTCGTCGTTGAGCCAGGCCACGTACCGGGTGGTGACCGAGGGCAGCGCCGCCGCGAGGCCGCCCGCGTAACCCCGGTTCACCGGCAGGCGCAGCACCTCCGGCCGGCTCGGGTGCGCGGCCAGCAGCGCGGCCGTGCCGTCGTCGGAGGCGTTGTCCACCACGAGGGTCCGATGTGGACGCTGGCGGGCGAGCGCGTCGAGGCACGCGGTGATGTGCTCGCGACCGCGCCACGTCACCACGACCACCGTCGTGCTGGGGATGGGCACGGCGTGAGACGGTACGCGACGTGCCCGACCTCGTTGTGCTCACCGAGCAGTTGCTCGCGCCGGTGCCCGGCGGCACCGGCCGGTACACGCGCGAGCTGGCCGCCGCGCTGGCCGCCACCGCGCCCGCCGGGTGGACCGTGACGGGCGCGGTGAGCAGGCACGCCGACGTGTCGGCCGCCGCGGTGCCCGGGGTGCGCGGCCCGCGCGTGCTGCCGCTGCCCCGGCGTGCGCTGATCGCCGCGTGGGAGCGGGGCGTGCCGTACTGGCCGGGCGGTGACTCGGTGCACGCCTTCACGCCGTTCGCCCCGCCGCGCGGGCGGGTGGTGGTGACCGTGCACGACACCGTGCCGTGGACGCACCCCGAGACGCTGACCCCGCGCGGTGTCGCGTGGCACCGGCGGGCGATCGGCCGGGCGGCGGAACGGGCGGGTGCGATCGTGGTGCCGACCTCGGCGGTGGCCGGCGAGCTGCGGCGGCACGCGCCCGGGCGGGCGCCCGTCCACGTCGTCGGCAACGGGGTGACGGCGTTCCCGGCGGAGGTGCCGGTGGACGTGCCGCCCCGGTACGTGCTGGCGATCGGCACGATCGAGCCGCGCAAGGGGTTCGACCTGCTGGTGGCGGCGACGGCCGAGCTGGGCGTGCCGCTGGTCGTGGTCGGGCCGCAGGGGTGGGGCGGGGTGGACCTGCGCGCGCCGCACGTGCGCCTGCTCGGCCGGATCGACGACGCGCGCCTGGCGTTCGTGCTGCGGCGGGCGGCGGTGCTGGCCGCGCCGAGCCTCGCCGAGGGGTTCGGCCTGCCGGTCGTGGAGGCGATGGCGGCCGGGGTGCCGGTGGTCCACTCGGACGCGCCGGCGCTGGTCGAGGTGGCCGGTGGCGCGGGCGTCACCGCGGCCCGCGGCGACCGGGCGGCGCTGGTCGCGGCACTGCGCCCGGTGCTGTCCGATCCGTCACTGGCGGCCCGCCTCGCCGCCGCCGGCCGACGCCGTGCCGAGGCGTTCACCTGGGAAAACGCGGCGCGGTCGGTGTGGGCCGTGCACCTGGGCCTGTTTCGTTGACGAATCGTTTGCGACATTCCCGGTCAACCTCGCGGCCGCCCGCCGTACCCTTCTGCGCGTGTCGCCCGCCGAACCCAGCGTGCTGATCGACGCCACCGCCGTCCCGACCGACCGAGGTGGCGTCGGGCGGTACGTGGACTCCCTGGTGGCCGCGCTGGACGCGGACGGAGCCCGGATCAGCGTCGTGTGCCAGCCCCGGGACGCCGCGCTCTACACGTCCCTGGCCCCCGGTTCGCGGGTGATCCCGGCGGCGGAGGCGGTGGCGACCCGGACCGCCCGGCTGACGTGGGAGCAGACGACCCTGCCGCGCCTGGCGAACCGGCTCGGCGTGGCGGTCGTGCACTCGCCGCACTACACGATGCCGCTGGCCAACCGCGTGGCCTCGGTGGTGACGCTGCACGACGCGACCTTCTTCACCGACCCCGTCCTGCACTCCTCGGTCAAGGCCCGGTTCTTCCGCGGCTGGACCAGGGCCTCGCTGCGGCGGGCCGCGCTGTGCGTCGTGCCGTCGCGGGCGACCGCCGACGAGCTGGCCCGGGTGGCGGGCGCGGACCGGCGGCGGCTGCACATCGCCCAGCACGGCGTGGAGACCGAGCGGTTCCACCCGCCCACGCCCGAGGACGTGGGCGAGGTGCGGCGGATGCTGTCGCTGGGCGACGACGAGCCGTACGTGGCCTTCCTCGGCGCGCTGGAGCCGCGCAAGAACGTCCCGGCGCTGATCCGCGGGTTCGCGCAGGCGTGCCGCGACCGGGCGAACCCGCCCGCGCTCGTGCTCGCCGGCCAGCCCGGCTGGGACGGCCAGGTGGAGCGGGCGCTGGACGCCGTGCCGCACCGGGTGCGCGTGATCCGGGCCGGCTACCTGCCGTTCCCGTCGCTGGCCGGGTTCCTCGGCGGCGCGGAGCTGGTGGCCTACCCATCGCTCGGCGAGGGGTTCGGCCTGCCGGTGCTGGAGGCGATGGCGTGCGGCGCGGCCGTGCTGACGACCCGGCGGTTGAGCCTGCCCGAGGTGGGCGGCGACGCGGTGGCGTACTGCGGGGTCGGCGCGGGGGACATCGCGGCGGCCCTCGGCGAGCTGCTGGACGACCCGGCCCGGCGTGACGAGCTGGCCTCGGCGGCGCTCGTGCGGGCGAAGGACTTCTCCTGGTCCACGTCGGCGGCCCGGCACCGGCTGGCCTACGAGCGCGCGGCCCGTTCCCACCGCGGGCGCTGACTCCGCAATTTCACCCCACCGGGTGAGCGCTTGCCTTCTTGATACCCCCTGGGGGTATAGTCGACGGTATGAAAGCATCCTGGTCAACGGCTGTTTCCGCCACGCTGCACTGCCTCACCGGCTGCGCGATCGGCGAGGTGCTCGGCATGGTCGTCGGCACGGCGCTCGGCCTGCCCGCGTGGGGCACCGTCGTGCTGTCCGTGGCGCTGGCGTTCGCGTTCGGCTACGCGCTGACCCTGCGGGGCGTGTTGAAGGGCGGCCTGGGCTTCGCCGCGGCCCTGAAGGTGGCGCTGGCCGCCGACACGGTGTCCATCGCCGTGATGGAGGTCGTCGACAACGCGGTCATGCTGGTGGTGCCCGGCGCGATGGACGCCGGCCTGGCCGACCCGCTGTTCTGGGGCGCGCTGGTCGGCTCGCTCGCGGTGGCGTTCGTGCTGACCGTCCCGGTGAACCGGTGGCTCATCGCGCGCGGCAAGGGGCACGCCGTCGTGCACCACTCGCACCACCACTAGGGTGGCCGGCGTGACGCGTTACGGAGACGAGCTGGCGGTGGTGACCGTCACCTACTCGCCCGGCGAGACCCTGGACACCTTCCTCTCCACGCTGTCGGCGGCCACCACCCGGCCGGTGTCGGTGGTGCTGGCCGACAACGGGTCCACCGACGGCGTGCCGGAGCGCGCCGCCGCCGAGCACCCGCACGTGACGTTCCTGCCGACCGGGGGCAACCTCGGCTACGGCGCCGGCGCGAACCGCGGCGTGGCGTCGCTGCCGGACTCCGTGGGCTGGGTGGTCGTCGCGAACCCGGACCTGTCGTGGGGCGTGGGCAGCCTCGACAAGCTGCTGGAGGCCGCCAAGCGGTGGCCGCGCGGCGGGGCGTTCGGCCCGCTGATCCGCGAGCCGTCCGGCGCGGTGTACCCGTCGGCGCGGCTGCTGCCGTCGCTGGGCCGGGGCCTGGGGCACGCGCTGTTCGCGGTCGTGTGGCCGGCGAACCCGTGGTCGAAGGAGTACCGCCAGGCCGAGGCCGCGCCGCAGGAGCGGACGGCCGGGTGGCTGTCCGGCTCGTGCCTGCTGATGCGCCGGGAGGCGTTCGACTCGGTCGACGGCTTCGACCCGCGCTACTTCATGTACTTCGAGGACGTCGACCTGGGCGACCGCCTGACCCGGGCCGGCTGGCTGAACGTGTACGTGCCGGAGGCGGAGGTCGTGCACGTCGGCGGCCACTCCACCCGGCGCGCGTCGAAGCGCATGCTGGCCGCGCACCACTCGAGCGCCTACCGCTACCTGGCCGACCGCCACCGCGGCCCGCTGTGGGCGCCGCTGATGCTGGCCGTGCGCGCGGGCCTGGCCGTGCGGCTGCGCCTGATGACCCGCTGAGCGGTCACATCGCCCGGTAGTCGCGGGGGGAGAAGCGGGGGCCGCGGCGCGGCTTCGTGACGCCCGAGGCGAGGACGTAGCGGACGGCCCGGTGGCGCTGCGGCGCGTAGGGTGCCAGCACCTCGGCCATGCCGTCGTCGTCCACGGCCTCCCCGACCAGCGCCCAGCCCACGATGCCGGCCAGGTGGTAGTCGCCGAAGCTCACCGCGTCCGGGTCGCCCCACGCCCGCTGCGCGACCTCCGCCGCCGTCCACACGCCGATGCCCGGCACCTTGCGGAGCAGGTCGCGCCCCTCCTCGCCGCCCAGCGCGCACGCCCCTTCCAGCCGGTGCGCCACCTGGGCCGCCGCGATCAGGGCACGGCGACGGCCGCCGTCGACGCCGGCCCGGTGCCACTCCCAGTCGGTGATGCCCAGGACCGCCCGCGGGGTCGGCGGGACGCGCAGGTCCACCGGCCCGGGAGCGGGCGTGCCGAACCGGCGGGCCAGCTCCCGGTACGAGCGGAACGCCTCCACACCGGTCACCTTCTGCTCCAGGACCGCCGGCAGCAGCACGTCCCAGACCCGGCCCGTCGTGCCGAGCCGCAGGCCCGGGCGGCGGCGGCGCGTCTCCGCGACCAGCGGGTGGTGGCACTCGAACGCCGAGTCGTCGTCCCCGGCACCCAGCAGCGCCGGGAGGCCGTCCAGCAGCCACGCGGCACCGTCGCCCCACGCGTCCGCCTCCACCACGTCGGTGCGGCGGACCCGCAGGGTGCCCGGTCCGGCCGGGGTGTTGGCGGTCAGCCACACCCCGTCCGGGCCCGCGCGGAACGTCGGGTCGCCCGCGCCCCGCCGCAGCGGCATCAGCAGCGCGGCGAGGTCCAGCGGGAACGACGGCGCCCACGTCCGGCTGAGCGTCGCGGTCCTAGTGGCCGTCACTGCCCATCACCCATCGCACCGACCCATCGCACGTCGGCCCATCGCACATGGGCCCATCACACATCGGCGGAGAACCGCACACCACCCTCCGGCAGCACCACGCCCGGCCACACGCGCGCACCGTTGATCAGCTCGCACCGCGCGCCCACGACCGCGTTGTCCCCGATCACCGCGTCCGACACGACCGCGCCGACCTGCACCAGCGAGGCCGCCCCGAGCACGCTGCGCTCCACCCGCGCGCCCTCGCCGACCACCGCGCCGTCGAACAGCACCGAGCCGTCGACCACCGCGCCGGCCGCGACCGTGCAGTTCGCCCCGATCGTGGCACCGCCCTTGACCACCGCGTCCTCGGCCACCGACGCGCCCTCGAGGATCACCGCCTCGCCCCGCAGCGCCAGCGCGGCCGTCGGCGCGACCCCGAGCACCAGGTCCGCCGAACCGCGCACGAACGCGGCCGGCGTGCCCAGGTCGAGCCAGTACGACGCGTCGACGTACCCCTGCACCCGCGCGCCCGACGCCAGCAGCCCCGGGAACGTCTCCCGTTCCACGGACACCGGCCGGCCCTCGGGGATCGCGTCGATCACCTCGCGCCGGAACACGTAGCAGCCGGCGTTGATCTGGTTCGTCGGCGGGTCCTCGGTCTTCTCCAGGAACGCCGTGACGCGGCCGTCGCCGTCGGTGGGCACGCAGCCGAACCGGCGCGGGTCGTCCACCCGGACCAGGTGCAGCGTGACGTCCGCCTCGGTCCTGCGGTGCGTGTCGACCACGGCCCGCAGGTCGACACCCGACAGGATGTCGCCGTTGAACACCACCACGTCGCGTTCGCGCAGCTTGTGGGCGACGTTGCGGATCGCACCCGCCGTGTCCAGCGGCACGTCCTCGACCACGTACTCCAGCTCCAGGCCGAGCGCCGCGCCGTCGCCGAAGTGCTCCTGGAAGACCTCGGCCTTGTAGGACGTCCCCAGCACGACGTGGGTCATGCCGGCTTCCCGGATCCGCGACAGCAAGTGGGTGAGGAACGGCACCCCGGCGGTCGGCAGCATGGGCTTGGGCGCGGACAGGGTCAGTGGTCGCAGCCGGGTCCCCTTGCCTCCGACCAGAACCACTGCCTCGGCGCCTTGCAGCTCCGACATGCCGTTTTTCCTCCTCCGCTTACTTCCACCCGTAGTTTGCGAATACTCTGGCACGAGCACTCCGGCGGCACGGGCGGTGGTCCGTGTCGGCGAGCGCCACCGATCGGCACGCCGGCCTCCCCCAGCCGGCCCAAGGCACACGCAGGAGAGATCCGGATGGACCCCCGCGCTCGGGCCGACGCGGCGCTGGCCCGTGCTCGTGCACGTGGCATCCACGTCGTGACGCCGGACAACATGACCTCGCCCATGGACTCGTCGGCGACCCAGCAGATCCCGCGCGCCGTGGTGAACGCGGTCGACCCGCGCGGCGGCGACCCGGACTCGACCATGGTGCTGGCGGCGCACATCGCCGCAGGTCAACCGGCCCCGCAGCCGGTGCCCGAACCGGAGCCGGAACTGCGCGTGGCCCCGGGCCCGGTCCCGACCGTCCAACAGGTCCCGCCCGCCCGCCCGTCG
The DNA here is from genome assembly GCF_044544865.1 of Actinosynnema sp. NPDC053489. Lineage (NCBI taxonomy): Bacteria > Bacillati > Actinomycetota > Actinomycetes > Pseudonocardiales > Pseudonocardiaceae > Actinosynnema > Actinosynnema sp. NPDC053489. The sequence goes on from NZ_JBITXT010000003.1 coordinate 611,400, forward strand.
CTGTCCCAGCGCCTGTCGGGCGGCCACCCCGCCCCACCCCAAGGCCTCGCCCAACGCCTGAACGGCGACTGACCCCCGCGAGAGTCCTACCTCCAGCGCGCGAGAGTCCAACGCTCGGACCGCGAGAGTCCAACGCTCACGCACCCCGAGTTCAACGCTCAACACCGCCGGCGGCGTGTCCGAGCGTTGAACTCACCCCTCCCGAACGTAGGACTCTCGAGCGCTGAACGTAGGACTCACGGTGGCGAGGAGGGGGTGCAGGTCGTCGGTGTCCGGGGGGAGGGCGGTCAGCGGCCACCAGGCGAGGTCCAGGGACTCGCGGCTCGCCCGCGGTGCGGCGTCGTGCGGGGCGCGGACCAAAAATCGCACATCCAGGTGACGGGTCGGCTTGCCCAGCGAGCACGTGATCGGGTGCACGTCCAGGTGGATCGGCACCGGCTCGATGCGCAGGTCCGCGATGCCCGACTCCTCCCTCGCCTCGCGCAGCGCCGCGCCGGCCAACGTCGTGTCCGACGGCTCGCAGTGCCCGCCCAGCTGCAACCACCGACCCACCCGCGGGTGCAGGGTCAGCAACGTCCGCGTGCCCGTCGCGTCCAGCACCAGCGCCGACGCGGTCAGGTGCCCCGGCTCGCACGACCGCGAGCACGCGTCCTCCCGCGCCGCCAGGAACGCCAGGTATGCCTGCCGCAGCGACTCCTGCGCCGGGTCCGCCGGCCGCCACGCACCGAGCGTCGCCACCGCGTCGGCGTGCAACTCCGTAGTACGAGACTCCGCGGCGGGCGATTCCGCGGTGCGTGATTCTGCGGCGGGTGATTCCGGGGTGCTCACAGCTCCAGGAACCTCTCGTCCGCCTCCGGCAGGACCCGCGGCACCAGCTCCGCCTCCGGGTGCCCGACCGCCACCGCGCCCAGCGGCTCCCAGTCGTCCGGCACGCCCAGCACGTCGCGCACCACGTCGGCGCAGAAGATCGTGGACGACACCCAGCACGACCCCAGCCCCTCGGCCGCCAGCGCCACCAGCAGCCCCTGCACGGCCGCGCCGCCGGCGATCGTGAACATGGTCCGCTCCGCCGCCGCGCGCCGCTCGTCCGGGTACGCGTGCGCCCCGGCCCGCACCAGGAACGGCACGACGACCTCCGGCGCGTTCCGCAGGATGTCACCCCGCCCCACGCGCGCCGAGACCTGCTCCTCCGACAGCCCGTCGCCGCGCAGGTCCGCCCGCCACCGCGACGCCATCGCGTCCAGCAGCACGTCCCGCCGCGCGGTCAGCCGCACGAACCGCACCGGCCGCGTGTGGTGCGGCGCGGGCGCGGTCAACGCCGCCGCCACGGCCCGCCGCAGCACCTCCGGGGACACCGGCGCGGACGTGAACGACCGCACCGAGCGGCGCAGCGGCACCGCCTCGGCCCGCCCCTGCGCCACCGCCTCCGCCGTGCCCAGCCGGAACAGGTCGTCGGCCACCGGCCGGGCCAGGTCACGCGCCGCGGACCCGTCGTCCGACGTGGGCAGCCCCCGCACCACGGCCACCGGCACCGCGCCGAGCTTGCCCTTCACCAGGTCGGCCGCCGCCGCGATCTCGTCGGCCACCGCGACCTCGGTCACCACCAGCGGGTTGCCGTGCCGGTCCACCGAACCCGCGTACCGGTGCAGCACGGCCAGCCCGGACGACCCGATCGCGGCGTCGGTCTGGCCGACCCGCCACGCCCGGCCCATCGTGTCCGTCACCACGACCGCCACCGACACGCCCGTCAACGACGCCAGCGCCGCCCGCAGCGCCGCCGCCGACGCGTCCGGGTCGACCGGCAGCAGGGCGATCTCGTCACCGTTGACGTTGGAGGCGTCCACACCGGACGCCGCCTGCACGATCCCCAGCTTGTTCTCGGTGATCAACGTCCGGCCGCGGCGCGCCAGCACGCGCACCGACTCCGCCTCCACCCATTCCCGCCGCACGGCGTCGCGCGCCTTGGGGTCGGCGGGCACCGGCACCAGCCGTCCCTCTACTTTGGACAGCACCTTGGACGTCACCACGACGACGTCGCCGTCGGCCAGCCAGGGCGCGGCCGAGGCGACGGCCGCCGCCAGGTCGTCACCGGGCCGGAACTCCGGCAGCCCGGTCACCGGCAGGATCGTGATCCGCCCGGGGGCGGCGTGGTCAGCCAACGTCGACACCGGCCAGTTCCAGCGCGGCCCGCGCCATCGCCGCCGTGGCGTCCACATCGGACATCAGCAGCGGCACCGCGCGCACGGCGACGCCCGGCACGTCCGACCGGTCGCCGGTGTGCACGAGCCAGCCGTCCAGCACGCCGGCGTCCGTGGTCTTGCGCGAGCCGTAGTACCGGCCGACGGCCTCGGCGGAGGTCTCCACGCCGATCGCCGCCAGGCACGCGTCCGCCATCCCGCGCAGCGGCTTGTCGCCGATGATCGGCGACAGCCCGACCACACCCGCCTCGGTCTTGCGCAGCGCGTCGCGCACCCCGGGCACGCCGAGGATCGTGTTCACGCTCACCACCGGGTTCGACGGCGCGATCAGCACGGCGTCGGCGTCGCGCAGGGCGTCCAGCACGCCGGGCCCGGCCGTCGCCGACTCGACCCCGACCGACGCGAACGACCGCGCGGGCAGCTGGGCGCGGTGCTTGACCCACCACTCCTGGAAGTGGATCGCCTTCTCGCCCTCGTCGGTCGTCACGACCACGTGCGTCTCGACCCGGTCGTCGGACATGGGCAGCAGCCGCACGCCCGGCTGCCAGCGGTGGCACAGCGCCTCGGTCACGGCCGACAGCGGGTAGCCCGCCCGCAGCATCCTGGTCCGCACCAGGTGGGTGGCGATGTCCCGGTCACCCAGCCCGAACCACGTCGGGTCCGCGCCGTAGGCGGCCAGCTCCTCCTTCACCGACCACGTCTCGCCGGCGCGCCCCCACCCGCGCTCGGCGTCGATGCCGCCACCGAGGGTGTACATGCAGGTGTCCAGGTCGGGGCAGATCCGCAACCCGTGCATCCACACGTCGTCACCCGTGTTCACCACGGCGGTGATCTCGTGCTCCGGACCGGCCAGGAGGCTCTTCAGCCCGACCAGGAACCGCGCCCCGCCAACCCCGCCAACCAGTACGACGACCTTCACGGGACCGATCCTCCCACCCGGGGGTCAGCGCCAGAACAGGAAGGTGCCCTGGCCCGAGGCCGCCAGCCACCGGTCGCCGCCGACCAACTCGAACACGGTGAACCCGGCCTCGAAGAACAGCCGGCCGATGGTCGGGAAGCCGATCAGCACCGCGAAGAGCACGAACGGCGCCCACATCCGGGCCTTCGCGCCGAACTGCCGCGCCGAGTACGACATGTACGGCTCGATCACGCCCCAGCCGTCCAGGCCCGGGATCGGCAGGATGTTGAGCACGAAAGCGAGGATCTGCACGGCGGCCAGGTACGACAACGCGGCGGCCAAACCCGCCGGCGGGGTGAAAAGGATCACCGACGCGGAAAGCAGCACCCCCAGCAGCAGGTTGCTCAACGGCCCGGCCAGTGACACCAACGACTCGACGCGCTTGTTGCGCAGCACGTGGTGGTTGATCCACACCGCGCCGCCCGGCAGCGGGATTCCGCCGAACGCCAGCAGCACCAGCGGCAGCACGATGCTGAACACCGGGTCGGTGTAGCGGCGGATGTCCAGGGTGAGGTACCCCTTGGCCTGCACGGAGTAGTCGCCGCCGCGGTAGGCCACGATCGCGTGACCGAACTCGTGCAGGCACAGCGAAACCGCCCAGCCGCCGAGCACGAACAGCACGGTGCCCGCGGTCAGCGCCGCGGTGGAGTCCTCGAACAGGGTCAGCACGGCGCCTGCCACCGTCACCGCGAGCAGGCTGAGGAACAGTGGACTCGGACGCACCGCTGATCGCTTCACCCTTCCAGTGTGGCCTCCCCGAACCGGTCCTTCACAGCGCGTCCGATAGGCCGTCCGCGCAGCGGTTATCGCTCGCAGCACCGCCTCAATCACCGTCTGTGCTGCCAGTCAAGGCTTTTCGGGCCATCTGCGGGAATATCCCCCGTCCTGTGGACTCCGCTTGACCGCGTGTTGTGACACAGGTGTAATCACATCGGTGTCATTCGTCGTTGTGGGGACGGCGAGTGGTGTCCGCCAACCGGGGAGAGCGGAAGGCGAGGAGGCGGACCATGCAGGAATTCGACGGGGGTCGCATCGTGGACGGGGACGTCCCGGCACCGGAGCCGGTCGTGCTCGACCTGTTCGACGCGGCCGACGAGCAGGACTGGCAGGAGCGCGCCCTGTGCGCGCAGACCGACCCGGAGGCGTTCTTCCCGGAGAAGGGCGGCTCGACCAGGGAGGCCAAGCGGATCTGCCTGGGCTGCGAGGTGCGCTCCGAATGCCTGGAGTACGCCCTGCAGCACGACGAGCGCTTCGGCATTTGGGGCGGGCTGTCCGAGCGCGAGCGGAGGAAGCTCAAAAAGCGCGCGGTGTGATCGCTCGCGGCGATCGCCCTGGCTTACCGTGGTCGTCCCACGGCGTAGTCGGAGCGACCTAGGAGCGGCACTTGACGAGCGGGGCCACTCCGCGGTTGCGCACCGCGCCCGTGCTGGCGGTGCTGGTGTGCCACGACGGCGACCGGTGGCTGGGCACGGCGCTGTCGGCGCTGCGCCGCCAGCAGCCGCGCCCGCGGCACGTGATCGCGGTCGACACGGGTTCCCTGGACGGCACCGCGAAGCTCCTCGCGGAAGCGGCCGAAGGTCCCGATCGGGTGATCGACGGCGTGCTGACGCTGCCCCGCGGCACGGGGTTCGGCGCGGCCGTGCACGCGGCCGTCGAGCACGCCGTGCGGCGGTGGGGCGACCCGGGCGCGTGGCTGTGGCTGCTGCACGACGACTGCGCGCCGGAGCCGGACTGCCTGTCCTCGCTGCTGACCGCGGCCGAGGTGTCGCCGTCGGCGGCCGTGCTGGGCCCGCTGGGCCTGGACTGGGGCGACCCGCGCCTCGTGGTGGAGGCGGGCGTGTCGACCGACGCGTCCGGCCACCGGCAGACCGGCATGGGCCGGGTGGAGCTGGCCGGGTCGTTCGAGCAGAGCACCGAGGCGCTGGCCGTGCCCTCGGCGGGCTCGTTGATCCGCCGAGCGGTGTGGGAGGAGCTCGGCGGCTACGACCGGGCCGTGCCGCTGCTGGGCGACGACGTCGACTTCGGCTGGCGGGTCAACCTCGCCGGCCACCTGGTGCTGTCCGTCCCCGTGGCCCGGATGCGGCACGCGCGGGCGGTGGGGCGCGGGGCGCGGCGGTTGGACGCGGTGGCGGCCCGCCCCGGACCGGCGTTGCGGGGCGTGGACCGGGCGCACGGGTTGCGCGCGTTCCTGGTCAACTGCGGCGCGGTGTCGTTCGCCCTGGGCCTGCCGCGCATCGCCGTGCTGGCGCTGCTGCGCGCGCTGGGGTTCGTGCTGCTGCGCCGGTTCTCCGACGCGCACGCCGAGCTGGGCGCGTTGCGGTACCTGTTCGGCGGGCGGGCGCGGCTGCTGGCCGGGCGGGCCGAGCGGCCGGCGCACGGCGTGGTGCGCGGGTTGTTCACCAGCCGGCTGACCCGGTTGCGCAACGCGGTCCGCGGCGCGTCGGCGGCGTTGGTGCGGCGGCGGGTCGAGGCGGACCTGGCGCTGGGCCGGTTGCCCGAGGACGACGCCCGGCCGCGCGCGTGGCGGCTTCCGTCCGAAGTGGACCGTCCGGTGGTCGGCCCGGCGGCGCTGCCGGCGGGCGCGCTGTCGCGGCGGCGTCCCGTGCGGGCGACGGGCGGGCTGCGCCGGCCCGCGGTGGCGGTGCCCGTGGAGGCGGCGCCGACCGAGCGGCCGCCCTCACCCCGCCCGCGCCCCTCGCCCGTGCCGCGCGACCGCCCGGCGCCCGGTGTGGTGTTCGTGGAGGTCGACCGGGCGCGCGTGCTGTGGTCGCTGGTGCTCGGACCGCCGTTGCTGCTGGTCCTGGGCCTGGGCGTGTTCGGCGTGCTGGCGAACGCCTCCCGGATCGGGCTCGACCTGAGCGGCGGTCGGCTGCTGCCCGTCGGCGACCTGTCGAGCACCTGGTCGGCCTACCTGGCCGCCTGGCACCCGGTGGCGGGCGGCACGACCGCGCCCGCGCCGGCGGCGCTCGCCGTGTTGGGGACGGTGGGCGTGCTGGTCGGCTCGCCGGCCGCGCTCGTCGCGCTGCTGTTCCTCGGCGACGCACCGCTGGCCGGGCTGGCGGCCTACGCCGCGTCACGGCGGCTGCCCGTGCGGCGGCCCGTCCGCGCCCTGGTCGCGGCGGCGTACGCGTTGCTGCCGGCGGCGACGTCCGCGGTGAGCCAGGGCCGGCTGGACGTCGTCGTGGTGCACGTGCTGGCGCCGGTGGTGTTCGCCGGGGTGGCGGCGGTGCTGCGGGGCGGCGCGGGCACGGCGTGGCTGCCGGTGGCGTCCGGGACGGCGCTGGCGCTGGCGGCGCTGGGCGCGTTCTCGCCCCTGGTGCACGGGCTGGTGGCGCTGGCGGCGCTGGTGGGGTTCGTGGTGGTGCCCGGTCGGCACGGCGACGGGCGGCGGCGGGTGGCGTCGCTGTTCATGGTCGTGCTGCTGCCGATGGCGTTGCTGCTGCCGTGGCCCGCGGTGGTGTTGCAGCACCCGAGCGTCGTGCTGCACGGGGTGGGCGCCTTCGTGGAGACGCCCGCCGCGGGGCTGGTGGACCTGCTGTCGCTGCGCCCGGGCGGCACGGGCGCGCTGCCGTTCGTCGGGTTCCTGGTGGTGGGGTTCGCGCTGGTCGCGGCCGTGCTGCGGCCGTCGCGGGCGATGCTGGCCGGGGTGGCGGTGGCCGTGCTGGGCGCGTTCGCGGTGATCGTGCTGCGGACCGTGCCGGTGGTGCCGCTGCCCGGTGGCGACGCGACGCACGGGTGGACCGGCGCGCCGCTGGTGCTGGTCGGGTGGGGGTTGCTGTGGGTGGTGCTGTCGGCGTTCCGGCGGGACGTCGCCGCGGTGCCGGTGCGGCGGGTCGTGTCGGTGGTCGGGGTGCTGTCGGTGGTCGGGCTGGTGTGCGCCGGGTTCGTCGGGCTGCGGTCGGGGCCGTTGACGGCGGACGGCGCCCGGCTGCCGTCGACGCTGGAGCAGGAGCTGCCGCGGACCGGGCGGTCGGTGCTGGTGCTGGGCACGCCGACGCGGCTGGTGGCCGGGCGGATGCCCGCGTTCGGCGACGACGACCTCGTGCCCGTGGCGACGGCCACCGCCCGGTTGCGGCGGTGGTCGCGGGACCTGACGGGCGGGTCGCCGGCGGCGGCGCGGGTGGCGTTGGCGCAGGCGGCGGCGTCGGGGGTGGCGTTCGTCGTGGTGCCGGACCTGGGGACGGCGCAGCGGGTGCGTGACGCGGTGGGCGACCTGGTGGCCGTGACGCCGTCGATGTCGGACGGGCGGCCCGTGCTGCGGGTGCAGTTGGCGGCGGGGAACGCCGTGCTGCTGTCGCCGGAGCTGGCGCGGCGGGCGCGGACCGGCGGCAACCCGCCCGTGGAGCTGGGCGCGCCGGGCATCGCGCCGGTCGAGGCCGCGCCACCCGAGGTGGGCGTCGGGGTGTCGGAGGGGCCGGAGGGGCGGCTGCTCGTGCTGGCGGCGGAGGAGGAGCCCGGCTGGCGGGCGTGGGTGGACGGCCGTGAGGTGGCGGTCGTGCGGGCGTGGGGGCACCTGGTCGGCGTGACCGTGCCGACCACGGCGTCCGAGGTGCGCGTGGAGGTCTCGTCGACGCTGCGGGAGCTGCTGCTGATGCTCCAGGCGGCCGCCGCGCTGTTCACCGCCCTGACGGCCATCCCGTCCCGCCGCCGTCCCGAGCGTTGAACTCACCGGCCCTGAACGTAGGACTCACCGGCCCTGAACGTACGACTCTCGCGCGTTGAACGTAGGACTCTCGCGAGAGTCCTGCGTTCGGAGCCCGTGTGTCGTACGCCCGGGACCCCCGAGTTCACCGCTCGGGACGGCGGTCAGTCGCCGTCGATCACGTCCGGGTCCAGGCCCAGGTAGTTCGCCACCTGCTCGACCAGCACGTCGTGGACCAGGTCCGACAGGTCCGCGCCGTCCTTGGCCCGCGCCTCCAGCGGACGCCGGTACAGCACGATCCGGGCACGCCGGTCCGCCCCGGCGGGCACGAGCCGCGCCAGGGGCACGTTGCCGTCCTCCACCACGTCGCCGTCGTCGCCCGACTGGACGTCCGGCACGTCGTCCACGGCGACGTCCAGCTGCGTCAGCTCCGTCCGCCACCGGGCCTCGATCGGCTCCAGCGCCTCCAGCACCAGCGCGTCGAACCGCTCCGCCCGGCTGCGGGCCGCCGGCAACGTGGCCGGGTAGAGGGGACCGCGCAGCCCTCGACCGTGCCGGTCGCGGTTGCGCCGCCGCGGAGCGCCCTGCCGCCGTGAACCCCGAGCCATCACCACGGGGCAAGGGTAGTTGCCCGCCCGCCGGCCCCGTACGCCCGTCCCCGTGCACCGGTCCCGCGACCAGGCAACTTGCCGATTCCCGGCACCACCGCCAACGCCGCGCCGGAGGTAATCCAACACACCTCGCGCGGGACGCGATATCGTCCCCGCCGTGCGGAGCGTGAGACGGTGCTCGCGAACCGGGTGCGCGAACCCGGCAGTCGCCACGCTCACGTACGCCTATGCGGACTCCACGGCGGTGGTCGGACCCCTCGCGACGTACTCCGAACCGCACTCCTACGACCTCTGCGAGGAGCACGCGCTGCGCCTCACCGCGCCGCGCGGCTGGGAGGTCGTCCGGCACCAGGGCGAGTTCCGCGCCCCCGAACCCACCGTGGACGACCTGACGGCGTTGGCCGAGGCGGTCCGCGAGGCGGGCCGCGCCACGCCGCAGGTCGAGCTGCCGGAGCTGCCCGCGGGCACGATCAGGCGCGGTCACCTGCGGGTTCTGCCCGATCCGAACGAAGACTGAACGAAGACCCAGCGACCGGACACGACGCTCACGCGCGCGCCGGTAGGCTTCCCAGGGCAGTGTCAAGAGCCAACTTGGGAGTGTGGCCGTGCGCGATCTGTCCGGCATCGTGAAGGCTTACGACATCCGCGGTGTCGTCGGTGACCAGCTCGACGCCGACGTCGTGCGCGACTTCGGCGCGGCGTTCGCCCGCCTGGTCGGCGGCCCCGCCGTGGTGATCGGCCACGACATGCGCGAGTCCTCGCCCGGCCTGGCCGCGGCGTTCGCCGAGGGCGTCACCGCGCAGGGCGTCGACGTGGTCAGCATCGGCCTGGCCAGCACCGACATGCTCTACTTCGCCTCCGGCAAGCTCGACCTGCCCGGCGCGATGTTCACCGCGAGCCACAACCCGGCCAAGTACAACGGCATCAAGCTGTGCCGCCCCGGCGCCGCGCCCGTCGGCCAGGACAGCGGCCTGGCCCAGATCCGCCAGGACGCCGAGCAGGGCGTGCCCGACGCCGAGGGCGTGGCCGAGGGCACCGTCACCGAGCGCGACATGCTCACCGAGTACGCCGCCTACCTGCGGGAACTGGTCGACCTCAGCGGCAGCAGGCCGCTGAAGGTCGTGGTGGACGCGGGCAACGGCATGGGCGGGCACACCGTGCCGAAGGTCTTCGAGGGCCTGCCCATCGACATCGTGCCGATGTACTTCGAGCTGGACGGCAACTTCCCCAACCACGAGGCCAACCCGCTCGACCCGGCCAACATCGTCGACCTCCAGGAGCGCGTGCGGGCCGAGGGCGCGGACGCCGGCGTCGCGTTCGACGGCGACGCGGACCGCTGCTTCGTGGTGGACGAGCGCGGCGAGCCCGTGTCCCCGTCGGCCATCACGGCCCTGGTCGCCGTGCGCGAGCTGGCCAAGGACCCCGGCGGCACGATCATCCACAACCTGATCACCTCGCACGGCGTCCCGGAGATCGTCCGCGAGCACGGCGGCGTGCCGGTGCGCACCCGCGTCGGCCACTCGTTCATCAAGGAGGAGATGGCCCGCACCGGCGCCATCTTCGGCGGCGAGCACTCGGCGCACTACTACTTCCGCGACTTCTGGCGCGCCGACACCGGCATGCTGGCCGCGCTGCACGTGCTGGCCGCCCTCGGCGAGCAGGACGGCCCGCTGTCCGAGCTGACCAGGGACTACTCCCGGTACGCCGCGTCCGGCGAGATCAACTCCACGGTGGACGACCAGCAGGGCAGGCTGGCCGCGATCAAGGCCGAGTTCGGCGGGCGCGAGGGCGTCGAGCTGGACGAGCTGGACGGCCTCACGGTGAACCTGCCGGACGGCTCCTGGTTCAACCTCCGTGCGTCCAACACCGAGCCGCTGCTCCGGCTCAACGTCGAAGCCGCCGACGCGGCCTCCGTCGCGGCGCTGCGCGACGAGGTCCTGGCGATCGTGAGGGGATGAGCGCCGTGGCCGTCCAACTGGACGCGCAGTTGCTGGAGATCCTGGCCTGCCCGTGCCCGGAGCACGCGCCGCTGAAGGCCGGCACCGCGACCGACCCGCTGGCGGACTACCTGACCTGCACCTCGTGCGGCCGGTCGTTCCCGGTCCGGGACGGCATCCCCGTGCTGCTGCTGGACGAGGCTGTCGAGCCGACGGTCGGGTGAGCACGCGTGCTTGACGACAGCCTCCTCGACGACCAGTCCCGGCTCACCGACGCCGACCGGGAGGGTCTGCTGCGCGCCGCCGCACGCGCGGGCGCGCAGGTCCGCGCGACCGCCGAGGCGGCGGGCGAACTCGGCGTCGACCGCGAGTTCGCCGACCGCCCCCGGGCGTTGGTGCTGGTCACGCGGCCCGGTGTCGGCGGCGCGATCGCCGGGGTGGTGACGGCCCTGCTCGGGGCCCGCTGCCCCGTGCCGGTCGTGGTCGCCGACGACGTGCCGACGTGGGTGGGCGCGCTGGACGTGGTCCTCGCGCACACCGAGGACCCCGGCGACGTGCTGATGGCCGAGTCGGTGGACCGCGCGGCCCGGCGCGGCGCGCGGGTGCTGCTGACCGCCGAGCCGGACGGCCCGGTGGCCGCGTCCGCCGCGCAGCACGCGCTGCTCATCCCGCCGCGGGTGCCGGTGCCGCCCGGCTTCGGCTTCGCCCGCGGGTTCGCCGCGTGGGTCGTGGCGCTGAAGGCCCTCGGCCTGCTGGACGTGGACGTGCAGGCGGTGGCGGACGAGCTGGACCGCGAGGCCGAGCGGTGCCACCCGATGCACGAGTCGTTCGTCAACCCGGCCAAGACCCTCGCGCTGCGGGTCGCCGAGCGCACCCCGCTGCTGTGGGGCCTGGACGACCTGGCCACGGCGGTCGCGGCGCACGGCGCGGGCGTCCTGGCGACGTACGCGGGCGTGGTGAGCGACGTGGCCGGCTACCCCCAGGCCCTGACCCGGTCGGTGCTGCACCGCCGGGCCGTGCGCGGCACGTCGGGCGCCGACCTGTTCGCCGACCCCGACGACGAGCACGACGGCCTGGTCCGCGTGCTGCTGGTGGCCGCGCGGCGCGGCCCGCAGGCCGACTTCGCCCGGCGGGTCGCGATGGAGACGTTGTCCGGGGCCGACGTGCTCGAACCGGCCGAGGAGGTCGGCGGCGGCGAGGCGGTGTGCGCCGCCCTGCTCGCCCTGCGGTTCGAGCTGGCCGCGCTGTACCTGGGCCTGGCGGCGGGGACGCTGGGCGGGCCCGGGCTGTACGCGCCGGCCGTGTGAGGGGATGACTGTGGACCTGCTGCACAACGCGGTGCGGGCGTACGCGTGGGGATCGCGCACGGCCATCGCCGAGCTGCTCGGGAGGGAGGTGCCGACGCCCCACCCGGAGGCGGAGCTGTGGCTGGGCGCCCACCCGGGCGACCCGTCGCGGGTGGTGGAGCCGGACGGCGGGCACCGGTCGCTGCTCGACCTCCTCGCCGACGACCCGGAGGGCCAGCTCGGCGCCCGCCACGCCGACCGGTGGGGCAGCAGGCTGCCGTTCCTGCTCAAGGTGCTGGCCGCGGACGAGCCGCTGAGCCTGCAGGCGCACCCGTCGGCGGAGCTGGCGGCGAACGGCTTCGCCGCCGAGGACGCGGCGGGCGTGCCGATGGACTCGCCGACCCGCAACTACAAGGACCCGTCCGCGAAGCCCGAGCTGATCTGCGCGCTGACCGAGTTCCACGCGCTGGCGGGGTTCCGCGACCCGGCGCGCACGGTGGCGTTGCTGCGGTCGTTGGACGCGCCGGACTTCGCCCCGTACGCCCAGCTGCTGGCGGCGCAGCCGGACGCGAGCGGCCTGCGGGCGCTGTTCACGACCCTCATCACGCTGCCGCAGACGGCGCTGGACATGCTGCTGCCGCAGGTGCTGGACGCGTGCGTGCTGCACGTGAAGGAGCACGGCGAGTTCGACCTGGAGTGCCGCACGATCCTGGAGCTGGGCGAGGCCTACCCCGGTGACGCGGGCGTGCTGGCCGCGCTGCTGCTGAACCGGATCGTGCTGCGGCCCGGCGAGGCCATCTACCTGCCCGCCGGCAACCTGCACGCCTACCTGCACGGCACCGGCGTGGAGATCCTGGCGAACTCCGACAACGTGCTGCGCTGCGGGTTGACGCCCAAGCACGTGGACGTGCCCGAGCTGATGCGCGTGCTGGACTTCGGGTGCGGCGACATGCCCGTGCAGACGGGGGAGCCGACCTCGCCGGGCCTGTGGGCGTACCGGACGCCGTGCCCGGAGTTCGAGCTGTCGCGGATCGAGGTCGGGCCGTCGGTGCGGGTCCGGGTCGACCACAGCGGTCCGCAGATCCTGCTGTGCACGCGCGGGCGGGCCCGGTTGACGTGCGGCGGGCAGTCGGTGGAGCTGGCGCGCGGCCAGTCCGTGTGGTTGCCGGCGCGGGATCCCGAGGTGATCGTCACGTCGGAGGTTGACACCCAGCTTTTCCGGGCTACCCCCGGCGTTGAGTAGGGTCACACCGACAATTCGGACCTGGCGCTTAGGGAGCAACCGTGTCAGCAGGGGGCGGGACCAAGGCGATCATCGCCGCACTGGTGGCCAATGCCGGGATCGCGGCGGCGAAGTTCGTCGGCTTCCTGATCACCGGATCGTCGTCCATGCTCGCCGAGTCGGTGCACTCGGTGGCGGACACCTCGAACCAGGGGCTGCTGCTGCTGGGGCAGCGGACCTCGCGGCGCAAGGCGACGCTGAACCACCCGTTCGGCTTCGGCCGCGACCGGTACTTCTACTCGTTCGTGGTGGCGTTGCTGCTGTTCAGCCTCGGTTCGGTGTTCGCGCTCTACGAGGGCATCCACAAGCTTGAGGCGCACGAGGAGCTGACCAGCCCGATCGTCGCGGTGGTCATCCTGGTGATCGCGATCGCCCTGGAGGGCTACAGCTTCCGGACCGCCATCACCGAGTCGAAGGCCATCAAGGGCGACGTCACGTGGTGGCAGTTCATCCGGCAGTCGAAGGTGCCGGAGCTGCCGGTCGTGCTGCTGGAGGACGCCGGCGCGCTGCTCGGCCTGGTGCTCGCGCTGCTGGGCGTGGGCCTGTCGACGCTGACCGGTGACCCGGTGTGGGACGCCGTCGGCACCATCTGCATCGGCGCGCTGCTGGGCGTCATCGCGATCACGCTGATCGTGGAGATGAAGTCGCTGCTGATCGGCGAGGGCGCGACCCCGGCGGAGCTGGACGTGATCGTGGACGAGCTGGCGGCGGGCAAGGTGCAGCGGGTCATCCACATCAAGACGCAGTACATCGGCCCGGACGAGCTGCTGGTGGCGGCGAAGATCGCGCTGAACCCGGGGCTGACGACCGCCGAGGTGGCCGAGGCGATCGACGCGGCCGAGCTGCGGGTGCGGAACAAGGTCCCGGCCGCCCGCTTGATCTACCTGGAGCCCGACCTGGACCGCTCGCTGGCCAAGTCGTAGCCGTTCACCCCGCACCGCGACGCCGCCGGGGCACCCGCCCCGGCGGCGTCGCGCGTTCCCGGCCCGGGGAGCCCTACGGGATCTCGTCGGGCTTCACGACGGGCACCGCGGAGGTGCCGCGGCGGGCGAGCACGGAGTGCCGCCGGCTGTAGGCGAAGTACACGACGACGCCCAGCACCATCCACACCAGGAACCGGACCCAGGTCAGCGCGGTCAGGTTCAGCATCAGCCACAGGCAGGCGAGGATCGCCAGGACCGGCACCAGCGGCACCAGGGGGACGCGGAAGCCGCGCGGCAGGTCGGGTCGGGTCCGGCGCAGCACCAGGACGCCCGCCGACACCAGGATGAACGCGAACAGCGTGCCCACGTTCACCATCTCCTCCAGCTTGCCCGCCGGGAAGAAGCCCGCCGCGAACGCGACCAGCACGCCGATGAGCGCGGTGATCCGCACCGGCGTGCCCCGGCTGCCCGTGCGCGCCAGGCCGCGCGGCAGCAGGCCGTCGCGCGACATCGCGAACAGCACCCGCGACTGGCCCAGCATCAGCACCATCACGACCGTGGTGAGGCCGGCCAGCGCGCCCACCGAGATGACGGTCGCCGCCCAGTCCACGCCGTTGGCCGAGAACGCCGTCGCCAGCGTCGCCCGCGTGCCGTCCGGCCGGGTCCGCAGCTCCTCGTACGGCAGCATCCCGGTGATCACCAGCGACACGGCCACGTACAGCACCGTCACGATCGCCAGCGACCCGAGGATGCCCCGCGGCACGGCGCGCTGCGGGTCGCGGGTCTCCTCGGCGGTCGTGGCGACCACGTCGAAGCCGATGAACGCGAAGAACACCAGCGACGCGGCGGCCAGCAGCCCCAGCACGCCGTACGTGCTGCCCTCGAAGCCGGTGACCAGGGAGAACAGCGACTGCTCCAGCCCGGTCGCGGTGCCGCCGCCGGACTGGGCGGGCGGGATGTACGGGCTGTAGTTCGCCGTGTTGACGTACTTGACGCCGAGCACGACCACCAGCAGCACCACGGCCACCTTCACCGCCGTGATGACCGTGCTGACCCGCGACGACAGCTTCGTGCCCAGCGCCAGCAGCGCCGTCAGCACGGCGACCAGCAGCAGCGAGCCCCAGTCGACGTCGATCCCCGCGACGGGCGTCGTGGTCTTCACCGTCACGCCGATGTGCTCCAGCACCGTCTGGAGGTACACCGACCAGCCCTTGGCCACGGCCGCCGCGCCGACCGCGAACTCCAGCACCAGGTCCCAGCCGATGATCCACGCGGCGAACTCGCCGAACGTCGCGTAGGAGAACGTGTACGCGCTGCCCGCGACCGGCACGGTCGAGGCGAACTCCGCGTAGCACAGCGCGGCGAGCGCGCACGCCACCGCCGCCAGCACGAACGCCAGCGACACGGAGGGCCCCGCGAGGTTGCCCGCCGTGGACGCGGTGAGGGTGAAGATGCCCGCGCCGATCACCACCGCGACACCGAACACCGTCAGGTCCCACGCGGTGAGGTCCTTGCGGAGTCTGGTGTCCGGTTCGTCGGTGTCCGCGATCGACTGCTCGATCGACTTGGTGCGCCACAGCCCGTTGCCCGGCACGGTTCGCCTCCTGTGCTCGACTGGTCCGTTCAGACTAGAGGTGGGTACCGGCGTTCGGCGGCACCGGTAGTTTTCCGGCATGACCGCGCTCTGCCTGGACATCGGTTCGACGTGGACGAAGGGCGCCCTGGTGTCGTCCTCCGGTGAGCTGCTCGGCACCGCACAGCACCCGACTACCCCGCCGGAGGTGCTTCGAGGCATCGACGCGGTGGCCCGTGCCCTCGGCCCTGCCGAGCGGACGCTGGCCTGCTCGTCGGCGGGCGGCGGGTTGCGGCTCGCGGTGGTGGGGCAGGAGCGGCTGGTCAGCGCGGAGGCCGGGTACCGGGTGGCGCTGTCGGCGGGCGCGCGGGTGGTGCACGTGTCGGCCGGCCCGCTCGACGGCGCGGGCGTGCGGGCGTTGCGGGCGGCCCGGCCGGACCTGGTGCTGCTGGTCGGCGGCACGGACGGCGGCGACGCGTCGGTGCTGCGGCACAACGCCCGCAGGCTGGGCGCGAACCGCCTGGCGTGCCCGATCGTGCTCGCGGGCAACGTCGAGGCGCAGCCGGAGGCGGAGGCGCTGCTGGCCGGCCGCACGGTCGTGCGGACCGCGAACGTGCTGCCGGACGTGGGCGAGCTGGCCCCGGGCCCGGCGCGGGCGGCGATCCGGGAGGTGTTCCTGCGGCACGTCATCGGCGGCAAGGGCCTGTCCCGGGGCAGGCGGTTCCGCGGGCTCGTGCGGGCGGTGACCCCGGACGCGGTGCTGAGCGGGGTGTCGCGGCTGGCGGCGCAGGACCGGGAGGGCGCGGTGCTGGTCGTGGACGTCGGCGGCGCCACGACCGACGTCTACTCCGCGGTGTCCGCGCTGGGGGGACCGGAGCGGACGGTGGCGCTGCCCGCCGACCGCCGCACGGTCGAGGGCGACCTGGGGCTGCGCTGGTCGGCGCCGGGCGTGGTGGCCGAGGCGGTCGCGGAGAAGCTGGTCGACAAGGACGAGGCCGCCGTGCTGGGGCGGGAGGCCGCCGCCCGCGCCGCCGACGTCACGTGGCTGCCCGACGACCCCGCCGTCGACCACCGGCTGGCCGCGCTCGCCGCCGTGCTGGCGGTCCGCCGCCACCTCCGGCTCGTGGACGGGCAGCTCGGCCCGAAGGGCGCGGGCCTGCTCGTGCTGTCCGGCGGCGTGTTCCGGCACGCCGACTCCACCGAGGACGTCGAACGCGCGCTGCGCGCCGACCCGGTGCTGCGCCCGGTGCTGCGCACCGCCGCGATCGCGGTCGACCGCGACTACGTGCTCGCGCCCGCCGGCCTGCTGGCGGAGGCCGGTGACGTGGCCGCGGCCGACCGCCTGCTCACGTCGGTTCGGGCGACGTGATCGGCGCCTGGCGCGCGGTCGGCAGCACGGGCAGGGACGGCAGCACCGGCGGGGCCTGCGGCTCCGTCGTCTCCAGCCCGGCGGCGATGGCGACGGCCCGGTCCCACTCCGGGTCGGAGGTGTAGTCGGTGTGCCGGTTCACGCCCGGCGCCCACCGCCGACCGGGGAACGGCCCGCGCTGCGGGTCGGGCAGCCAGTGGTCGCCGCCCAGCACCAGCGCGCCCGTCGGACCGCGCAGCGCCGGCGGCAACGCGCCCGTCGTGCCGTCCGGCCGGAAGCCCGCGCCCAGCAGCATCCCGTCGTAGACCTGCCGGTCCCACGTCATCACCGCGCCGCCCAACGCGTCCGTGCCGCGGCAGAGCGCGCGCCACCGCCCGGCCAGCCCACCGGCCAGCGACGCCAACGAGCTGTGCGGCACGACCGCCGGGAACGCCCGCGGGTAGGCCCACTGGAGCTGCGAACCGGCCGTGACCAGCCCGATCCGCTCGGCCTCTGCCGGCGACACCTCCTCCAGCAGCCGCGCCGCGGCCACCGCCGCCAGCAGGCTGCCCTGGCTGTGCCCGGCGAGGACCACCCGCGTGCCGGGGTCGGCCAGGTGCTCCCGCACCCGCGCCACCAGCTCCGGCACCACCTTCAACGCGTAGCACGGCGGCACGACGGGGTGCGCCTCGCGCGGCCAGAACGCCGCCAGGTCCGCCAGCACGCCGACCTGCCGCGCCTTGTCCGGCCGCCGCGCCGCCAGGTACACCGCCCGGACCAGGCTCACCGCCAGCGCCGCCAGCACCACCACGCCGAAGCCGACGAACGGCCGCGACCACGTCGGCGGCTCGACCCCCCGCAACCGCAGCCACGCCGCCGGGACCGCGCCGACCGCCAGCACGGACGCCACGATCAGCACCACGTGGTGGCTGTGCCGGCGCTGCCAGTGCGCCCACCACCACGCCCGCGCGGCGCGCTTCACGTCCCGTGCGCGGCCCGCGTGCAACAGGGACGCCTCACGCGCCCACTCCTTCTCCCGCCGCAGGGAGCTCCACCGCACCATCCCGGTGGTCGCGGCCACCGCCACGCCCGCCAGGAACGCCAGCGTCCCGGCCACCCCCCACAGCAGCGCGATGTAGTCGTACCCGATGGGCAGTTCGCCGTGCCCGAGCACCCGCTGCGCGGTCAGCGCGACACCCGCCCCGAAGCCGCCGCCGAGCAGCGCGGACAGCGCCACCACCGGCGCGGCCATCCACCCGCCGGCCCACGGCCGCAGCTCGGGCGGCTGCGCGGCCCACGTGCGCCGGGCCAGCAGCGCGGCGGGCACGAGCAGCAGCCCGATCAGCACGCAGACCAGCGCGACCAGCGCCGCGACCAGCTGCACGGCGAGGTCCGCGCCGGGCAGCCGCACCGGCACCCGGTCCAGCAGCGCCGCCGCGGCCAGCAGCGACAGCCACGCCGCGGTGTGCAGCACCCGTCGCGGGCCGCGGCCCAGCGCCGCCCGCAACCACCGGCCGCCCCGGTGCGGCGCGCCGCCCGTCGGGTCGTCCAGCAGCACCGCGCCGAGCGCCGCCACCGCGACCAGGCCGAGGCCGAGCCCCCAGCACACCGCGATCGCGACGCCGTGCCGGCCGGGCGCGAGCTGCGGACCGGGCGGTCCGCCCAGCGCCATCACCACGGCCGTGCCCAGGCCCGCGACGATGTGCAGCACCCGCAGTGCCGGCGTGTCCGGGTCGGTGGCCACGTGCGCGCCAGGCAGCCCGGACCGACCGCCCTCCGCGGCGGGCACCTCCTTGCGCTCGATGCGCCAGTCCACACTGGACATGCGGTGCAGCACGAGCACGGCCAGCGCGATCGGCGCGAGCCCCACGACCGCCCGCACCCACGGCGCGGTGCTCCACCACGACGGGCCCCACAGGCACGACGAGCCGGGCGCGAGGCACTGCGCGGCCACCAGGTCGAGGCTGATCACCTCCAGCTGGGCGACCAGCAGGACGGTGAGCAGCAGCGCGGCCAGCCGGAGCAGGGCGCGCAGCGCGATGCCCAGCAGGTGCGCGGGCGCGGAGCCGGTGGGCGTGGGCGGCAGCATCCAGTGCGCCACGTTCGCCAGCGAGAACGGGAACAGCAGCGCCCACGTCGCCTTGGCCCAGCCGCCGGAGGTCATCCCGCCCCACACGTAGCCCTCGACGACCCTGCTCACCGGCCGCCCGCCGGCCTGGAGCACCGGGCCGGGCGCCGGTCTGCGCAGCCGGTCGGCCGGGCGCACGACGCGGCCGAGGCCGTCGCCCGCCACGTCCACCGCCGCCACCGCGTCGACCAGGGACTGCGGCGTGGTGCCCTGGACGCCGTGCACCCGCAGTTCCACCACCCGCGTGTCGGGGCCGGGGATCAGCACAAGTCCTCCCGCGAACATCACTACCGGTCGGCCCTACTCTGGTCCATTGGTGCGCAGATGCCGCCGACCTCCTCGGCCCGGCGTGGCGGGCGGTAGTGTCGGTTCGGCCCACCCCAAGATGGAGGAACCCGCGATGACCGCCGAGAGGCTCCAGACCCGCAACGGCATCGACTTCGCCGTAGCGGACCTCTCCCTGGCCGAGTTCGGCCGCAAAGAGATCCGGCTGGCCGAGCACGAGATGCCCGGCCTGATGGCGTTGCGCCGCGAGTACTCGGAGGTCTACCCCCTCAAGGGTGCGCGGATCTCCGGCTCACTGCACATGACCGTGCAGACCGCCGTGCTGATCGAGACCCTGGTGGCGCTGGGCGCCGAGGTCCGCTGGGCGTCGTGCAACATCTTCTCCACCCAGGACCACGCGGCCGCCGCGGTCGTGGTGGGCCCGCACGGCACCGAGGAGGAGCCGAAGGGCGTCCCGGTGTTCGCCTGGAAGGGCGAGACGCTGGAGGAGTACTGGTGGACCGCCGAGTCCATGCTGACCTGGCCGGACGGCGGCGGCCCGAACATGATCCTGGACGACGGCGGCGACGCGACGCTGCTGGTCCACAAGGGCGTGCAGTACGAGAAGTCCGGCGTCGTCCCGCAGCCCGAGGCGGACGACTCCGAGGAGTGGACCCTGGTCCTGGAGACGCTGCGCAAGTCGCTCGCGGCGGACAAGGGCAAGTGGACCAAGATCGCCGAGGGCATCCGCGGCGTCACCGAGGAGACCACCACCGGCGTGATGCGGCTGTACCAGCTGGCCGCCGCCGGCGAGCTGCTGTTCCCGGCCATCAACGTCAACGACGCGGTGACCAAGTCGAAGTTCGACAACCGGTACGGCATCCGGCACTCGCTGATCGACGGCATCAACCGGGGCACGGACGTGCTCATGGGCGGCAAGGTGGCCGTGATCTGCGGTTACGGTGACGTCGGCAAGGGCGCGGCGGAGTCGCTGCGCGGCCAGGGCGCCCGCATCATCGTCACCGAGATCGACCCGATCTGCGCCCTGCAGGCCGCGATGGACGGCTACGAGGTGCAGACGCTCGAGGACGTCATCGACCGCGCCGACATCGTGATCACCACGACCGGCAACAAGGACGTCGTGCGCATCGAGCACATGGAGCGCATGAAGCACCAGGCGATCGTGGGCAACATCGGCCACTTCGACAACGAGATCGACATGGCCGGCCTGACCCGCTTCCCCGGCATCCGGCGGATCAACATCAAGCCGCAGGTCGACGAGTGGGTGTTCCCGGACGGCCACTCGATCCTGGTGCTGTCGGAGGGCCGCCTGCTCAACCTGGGCAACGCCACCGGCCACCCCAGCTTCGTGATGTCCAACTCGTTCTCCAACCAGGTGATCGCCCAGATCGAGCTGTTCACCAAGTACCAGGAGTACGACAAGGAGGTGTACCGCCTGCCTAAGAAGCTGGACGAGAAGGTCGCGCGCATCCACCTGGAGGCGCTGGGCGGCAAGCTCACCAAGCTGACGAAGGACCAGGCGGAGTACATCGACGTGGACGTCGAGGGCCCGTACAAGCCGGAGCACTACCGCTACTGAGCCGCGGTGGCCGGCCGGGGCGGTGGTGCCGCCCCGGCCGGCCCGCTAGGTCCACTCGACGCTGATCCCGGCCACGCCCGGGCCCACGTCCTCGAAGTAGGCGCTGGCGAAGCCGCCCAGCCCGCAGACCAGCTCCTCCAGGTCCACCGGCGCGGCCTCGGCGTCCACCCGGAACTGCTTGGTGCACCGGGCGGGCAGGGCGCGGCGGTTGAACGCCAGTTGCAGCAGGTAGCAGCGGCACGGTTCGCGGAACGCGCGCCGGTGGCCGGGCGTCGGCCCGCCCGTGTCGTCCACCACCGTGAAGCTGAACACGTGCTCCTCGCCCTCGGCCAGCCTGCGGTCGAACAGCAGCTCGAACGCCAGCCCGCGGGTCGCCGGCTGCCGCCGCAGCCGCCCCAACCGGCACCCCTCGCCCGGCCGCACGAGCGCGTTGTCGACCAGGCTGCCCTCGTCGCCCTGGTGCACGGCCAGGTACCGGTCCGGTCCGGCCTTCGCCGCCCGCACGACGAGCCGGGTGCTGATCGACCGCTGCTCCCGCTCCGGCCCGATGAGCACGGTGTCGTGCACGGACAGGACCTCGATGTCGGGGTTCGCGCCGACCCCGCTGACGGCCTCGAACTCCGACAGCACGGGTGCCGGCGCGACCCAGCCGACCGGTCTGGTCGGGCGGGGCTGCGGCCGGTTGCCGACCAGCGCCACCAGGGACTCCGGCGGCAGCCGCAGCACGGTCTCCAGCGCCCGCACGGTGGCGATGGCCCGGGGTACTTCGGGGTGTCGCAGACCGCGCTGCCAGTAGCTCAGCGTGGACTGGCCGACCTGGACGCCGAGCTGCTCCAGGTGCGCCCGCAGCCGGGCCAGCGACAGGCCCCGGTGCGCGATGGCGTCGTGCAGGGCCCGGTGGAACGGCCCGTACCGCAGCGTCTCGGCCAGGCCGCCGGGCAGGCTCCCGGGCGGGTGGGCGGCCTGCTCGTCAACCGGTGTGGCGTGCCCGGAATCCGCGGTCACCGCGGCACCACCCTTTCGCGCAACCGGAAATGGGGTTCACCGTAGTCACTCAATCTGGTGACGCAAAGGATCTCTTGTCACCCGACTGGGCGATGTGATGCGGCCGATCGTGAGCGGAGGGTGCCCCTTAGGGTGGGTCCGTGGGAAAACTGGTCGTGATCGAGGGCTTGGACGGCGCCGGCAAGCGCACCCTGGCGCGGGCGTTGACCGACGCGCTGGCCGCCCGCGGCGCGAAGGTCGTCACGGGCGCGTTCCCCCGGTACGACGAGGACGTGCACGCCGACCTGGTGCGCGACGCGCTGCACGGCCGGCTCGGCGACCTGACGGACTCGGTCTACGGCATGTCGGTGCTCTACGCGCTGGACCGGCGCGGGGCGGCCGACCGGATCAGGTCCGACCTCGACCGGTTCGACGTGGTGCTGCTCGACCGGTACCTGGCCTCCAGCGCGGCCTACGGCGCGGCCCGGCTGCACCAGGGCGCGGACGGCGCGTTCGTGGGGTGGGTGCGGTCGCTGGAGGTGGACCGCTTCGGGTTGCCGGTCCCCGACCTGCACCTGCTGCTGCGCGTGCCGGCGCGGGTGGCGGCGGACCGGGCGGCCCTGCGCGAGGCCGAGGAGGCCCGGGGCCGGGACCTGTACGAGTCCGACGGCGGGCTGCAGGCGCGCTGCGCGGCCGTCTACGACGGGTTGGCCGCGGCCGGCTGGCTCTCGCCGTGGGAGGTCCTGGACGGCACCGGTGACCTGGACGTCGAGGCGCTGCTCGACCGGTGGTTCGCCCGTTAGTGTAGGAAGGTAACGAACCGTCACCACTCCGCCGATGAGTCGCTGAGGATTCCCGCTCAGCGAGACGAGGTGGCTCGTGGACCGGCGGCAGAGACTGGCTACGGAGTGGACGCGCGCGGCGACCAGCAGCGATGACCGCTGGGTGGTGCGTGGGGCTTCGGCCACTAGTGGGACGATGTTGGGTATGAAGGCACGCGTGCTCGTCGTCGACGACGACCCCGCTCTGGCGGAGATGCTGACCATCGTGCTGCGGGGCGAGGGCTTCGACACCGCTGTGGTGGCCGACGGCGCCCGCGCGCTGCCCGCGCTGCGCGAGTTGAAGCCGGACCTGGTCCTGCTGGACCTGATGCTGCCCGGCATGAACGGCATCGACGTCTGCAAGGCCATCCGGTCGGAGTCCGGCGTCCCGATCGTGATGCTGACCGCGAAGAGCGACACGGTCGACGTCGTGCTCGGCCTGGAGTCGGGCGCGGACGACTACGTGGTCAAGCCGTTCAAGCCGAAGGAACTGGTGGCCCGCATCCGGGCGCGCCTGCGGCGCACCGAGGCCGAGCCCGCCGAGGTCCTCCAGATCGGCGACCTGACCATCGACGTGCCCGGCCACGAGGTGCTGCGCGAGGGCAAGCCGATCCAGCTCACGCCGCTGGAGTTCGACCTGCTCGTGGCGCTGGCCCGCAAGCCGCGCCAGGTGTTCACCCGCGAGGTGCTGCTGGAGCAGGTGTGGGGCTACCGCCACGCGGCGGACACGCGGCTGGTGAACGTGCACGTGCAGCGGTTGCGGTCCAAGGTCGAGCGCGACCCGGAGCACCCCGAGGTGGTGCTGACCGTGCGCGGGGTCGGGTACAAGGCCGGCCCTCCGTGACCGGGGCGCACCGGCCGTGAAGCGCCGTTGGCTCGACCCCGTGGTGCGCCAGGCGCGCCGCGGGGTCGAGCGCGCGCGCCGGCAGGTGGTCGCGTTCGGCGAGCTGTGGCGGCGCTCGTTGCAGCTGCGCGTCGTCGTCAGCACGCTCGCGCTGTCGTCGGCCGTGGTGTTCGTGCTGGGCATGGTGCTCCAGGTGCAGATCACCGGCCAGCTCCTGGAGACCAAGATCGAGGCGGCGGTCCGGCAGACCGAGGCGAGCGCGGCGGCGATCCAGCCCGACCTGGCGGGCCTCAACCCCGGCCCGGACAGCGTCAAGACGCGGTTCACCACCGCCCTGAACAAGATCAACACCTCGGGCGTCGACCTCGACCCCACCAGCTCCGGCGCGGGCGCGTTCGAGCCGGTGCTCCGCGACCCCGTCGGCACCGGCTCCGACGGCCTGCCCGTCGCCGTCGGCCAGTACGAGGACGTGCCCGACGGGCTGTTCAAGATGCTCGAACGGGGCAGCGCCGGCTACCAGATCACCACCGTGGAGCGGGAGACCGGGCCGACCACGCTGCTGGTCGTCGGCAAACCGGTCAACAGCTCCGCCCGCGCCATGCACCTGTACCTGCTGTTCCCGCTGACCAGCGAGCAGGCCACCGCCGACGTCGTGCAGAGCACCCTGGTCGTCGGCGGCATCGCGCTGCTCCTGCTGCTCGCGCTCATCGCGAACCTGGTCACCCGGCAGGTCGTGCGGCCCGTGCGGCAGGCCGCCGAGATCGCCGAGCGGTTCGCCGACGGCAGCCTGGACGAGCGCATGCCCGTCGTCGGCGAGGACGACGTGGCGCGGCTGGCCGAGTCGTACAACGAGATGGCCGCGAGCATCCAGCGGCAGATCCACCAGCTGGAGGAGTTCGGCCAGCTCCAGCGCCGGTTCACCTCCGACGTGTCGCACGAGCTGCGCACCCCGTTGACGACCGTGCGGATGGCCGCCGACGTGCTGCACGCCTCGCGCGAGCAGTTCCCCGGCGGCCTGGCCCGGTCGACCGAGCTGCTGGTCGACGAGCTGGACCGGTTCGAGTCGCTGCTGGGCGACCTGCTGGAGATCAGCAGGCTCGACGCGGGCGTGGAGGAGCTGGCCGCCGAACTGGTCGACATCCGCGTGCTGGCCCGGCGCGCGCACGACGCCGTGCGGGCCATCGCCAACAGCAGCGGCACGACCATCGTGCTGGACCTGCCCGACCACGAGGTGAACGCCGAGCTGGACTCCCGCCGGGTCGAGCGGATCCTGCGCAACCTGCTCGCCAACGCCATCGACCACGGCGAGGGCCTGCCGGTCGAGCTGACCCTGCGGGGTGACGGCGAGGCGGTCGCGGTGACCGTGCGCGACCACGGCGTCGGCCTGCGGCCCGGCGAGGCGGACCTGGTGTTCAACCGCTTCTGGCGCGCCGACCCGTCCCGCAACCGCCGCACCGGCGGCACCGGCCTGGGCCTGTCGATCAGCCTGGAGGACGCGCGGCTGCACGGCGGCTGGTTGGAGGCGTGGGGCGAGCGCGGCCTCGGCGCGGTGTTCCGGCTCACGCTGCCGTGCCGCCTCGGCCACGAGCTGACCGCCAGCCCGCTGCCGCTCGAACCGCCCGACCTGCCGCCCGTGGTCGACCCCGACCCGGACGCGCCCGAGCCGGTGGAGGAGGTCGAGCTGACCGAGGAGGAGTTCACGTGGCAGCCCGCGCAACCGGTCACCGGCGATCGCGAGGAGGTCCGGTGAGGCTGCTCGCGGTGCTGCTGTGCGCGCTCGTGGCGGCGGGGTGCGCCGCGATACCCACCGAGACCTCGCCCATCGCGGTCAACCCCTCGGCGGGCAACGCCAGCGAGGCCGCCGCGCCCGAGCCGGTCAAGGACATCGACCCGCTGACGCTGGTCCGGGAGTTCGTCAACGCCTCGGCCAACCCCGAGGGCGACTACGCGGCGGCCAAGGCGTACCTGACCGAGGACGCCAAGAAGGCGTGGAACACCAAGGGCACGCCCACGATCATCGACACGACGTTCAACACCGTGCCGACGGCGGGCCTGGCCTCGGACGACAAGCACCGCACCGTGCTGCTCCAGGGGCGCAACGTGGGCCGGTTGCAGCTGGAGGACAACTCGTTCATCCAGCTCATCGGCCCGCTCGACACGCCGATCGGCATCGAGCGCGACGCCGCGAACCAGTGGCGCATCTCCGCCCCGCCCGACGGCATCTACGTGCCGCTGGGCGGGTTCCAGCAGAACTACCGGCGGGTGACGCTGTTCTTCTACAGCCCGGACTTCACCGTGCTGGTGCCCGACCCGCGGTGGGTGGTCATCGCGCCGTCGACGTCGATCCCCAGCCGCGTGACGAGCCTGCTGCTCAAGGGACCCGCGGTGGGCATGCGCGGCGCGCTGGCCACGGCCATCCCGAACGGCGCGGCGCAGCGCAAGAACACCTCCGAGGCCAACGACGGCGCGCTGGAGGTCGACCTGACCAAGGTCGGCGACATCACCGTGCAGGTCGGCAAGCAGATCGTGGCGCAGGTGGTGAAGTCGCTCGCGGGCGTGACCAGCAGCCGCATCCGGGTGCAGGTCGAGGGCCAGTCGATCAACGGCGACCAGCACGAGTGGCGGCCCGCCGACGTGCAGACCGGCGAGGCGCTGACCACGCCGAACGCCGACCTGAACGGGATGCTCGTCGGCAACGGGCGGGTCCGGCAGGTCACCGGCGACCCGGTGCCCGGCCCGGCGGGCTCCGGCGACTACCAGGCGCTCAGCGCGGCGCAGTCGATGGACGGCGGCAGGCTGGCCGTCGTGAGCCGGGTCGGCGAGGGCTCCGTGCGGCTGCGGGTCGGGCCGGTGCAGGAGCAGCTCGCCGAGGTCGACCTGCGCGCGTCGACCATGACGAGACCCACGTGGCTGCTCAGCGGCAGGCAGGGCGAGCCGAGCGGCGAGGTGTGGACCGTCGCCGACGGCACCAAGGTGGTCCGCGCGATCAAGACCGACAGCGGGTGGGCGGCGAACGCCGTCAACGCCTCCGAGCTGACCGAGCTGGGCGCCGTCAGCGAGCTGCGGCTGTCCCGCGACGGCACGCGGGTGGCGGCCGTGGTGGGCGGGAAGCTCGTGGTCGCGGCCGTGGTGCGCGACCGCGACCAGGACTCGGCGGTGTCGCTGCGGTCCCCGCGCCACCTCCAGCCGTCCGTGCTGGGGTCCAGCGCGCTGGCGCTGGACTGGCTGGCGCAGGACGTGCTGGTGGTCAGCACGTCGCTGGTGTCGTTCCCCATCGCCAAGGTGAACATCGACGGCGTGCGGATGGAGCGGTACAACACGTCGAACCTGACCGTGCCCGTGGGCTCGGTGACCGCCGCGCCCGGCCGCAACGTGCTGGCGGTCGACCAGAGCGGGCTGTGGAGCGCGAACGACGTGGGCGACGTGTGGCGGGCGTCGCCGACGAAGGTGGAGCCGGGGACCCTGGCGTTCTACCCGGGCTGAAGCTTCACCCGATCGGGAGTGCCGCCGACCCCGGCGGAGGGGGCATTCCCGTCGGGGGTCGCCGGCATGGTCGACCGCGTGCTGATCGACCTGCTGTTCCCGCCCCGCTGTGCCGGCTGCGGCACGTGGGGCGCCCGCGCCTGCGACCGCTGCCTGGCCCTCTTCGGGTCGCCGAAGCGCGTTCCCGGTGTCGGGCCGCCGGTGTTCGCGTTGGCCGCCTACGCGGGCGCGGCGCGCGAGCTGGTGCTCGCGTTCAAGGAGCGCGGGCGCCGTGAGCTGGCGGCCGTGTTCGGGGCGTTGGTGGCGGCGGCCGTGCCGGTGCTGCCCGGTGTGGGCGCGGACCCGTGGCTGGTGCCCGCGCCGTCGCGCGCGTCGGCCGCCCGGGCCCGCGGCGGTTCCCACGTGGTGGGAATGGCACGCGCGTCCGGCTTCGCCACCGTGCCGGCGCTCGCTTTCACGAGGGGCGTTCGCGATTCCGCGCGGCTCGACGCGGCGTCCAGGCAGGCGAATCTCGCCGGTCGCGTCCGGCTCGTCCCGGATCGCCTGCCGCCACCGGGAGCCGGGGTCGTCCTGCTGGATGACGTAGTGACGACGGGATCGACGGCGCGCGCCTGCGTTTCGGTGTTGAAAACGGCCGGGATCGGGGTATCCGCTGTGCTCACACTGACAACTGCACGCAGAACCCACCCACACGGGTGAATCGTACCGGGAACCTCCCGGAGGGCTCGCCCGTTGGCCGGTTATGACGCCCGCGCAGAGGCCGTTCACCGCAACCTCTCTGCCGTCGAGTGCCTGTGCCGGCCTCGGCCTTTCGGGTGAGCGGCCGCCGGTGTGGCGGTCGTGCGCGCCCCCGTGGCGCGTTGCCGGGAGGAGTTTTTCGTCGCTCTCCGTCACGACAAGAAAATCTTGGAGATCCCCCGCCCCGGGGGCTGTCGCGGCGACGAATACCGGGCTAACGTGCACCGCTATCAGCGTTCCCGGCACGCGGGGAGGAGGCGAACAGCCCATGATCCTGGCGCCGGCGGTGCGTTGAGGGCCACCCTCAGCGACAACTCCGTGAAGACGATCGCGAAACCGGCGCCCCAGTGATCCGAAGTCATTGCTCGCAGCAAAGCGAGGGAGGTCGTGTATGGACATCGTCGTTAAG
The DNA here is from genome assembly GCF_044544865.1 of Actinosynnema sp. NPDC053489. Classification (NCBI taxonomy): domain Bacteria; kingdom Bacillati; phylum Actinomycetota; class Actinomycetes; order Pseudonocardiales; family Pseudonocardiaceae; genus Actinosynnema; species Actinosynnema sp. NPDC053489. The sequence goes on from NZ_JBITXT010000003.1 coordinate 639,429, forward strand.
GGCCGCAACGTCGAGGTGCCCGATCACTACAGGGTTCACGTCGCCGAAAAGCTGGCCAGGCTCGAGCGTTACGACCGCAAGGTCATCCGGTTCGACGTGGAGCTTTTCCACGAGCCGAACCGCAGGCAGTCCAAGAACTGCCAGCGGGTCGAGATCACCGGCAAGGGGCGCGGCCCGGTGGTCCGCTCCGAAGCGTGCGCGGGCGACTTCTACGCCGCCCTGGACGTCGCGGTCGCCAAGCTCGAGAACCGGTTGCGCCGCTCGCACGACCGCAGGCGCGTGCACCACGGGCGACGTGGCCCGACATCGGTCGCCGAGGCGACCAGCGGACTCGGGGAGTCGCTCCCCCTCCGCCCCGACAGCGACGGCGGCCAGGCGCAGGGCATGTGGCTCGGCCACACCGCCGTGCTGGAGGCCGCCGAGCCGGAACCCGCGGACGAGGGCATGGCGGAAGTGCCCGCGCAGCGCTGGGAAGACGGCCTCGAGGACAACCTGCCCGGTCAGATCGTGCGCGAGAAAGAGCACGCGGCCAAGCCGATGACCGTCGACCAAGCCCTCTACGAGATGGAACTGGTCGGACACGACTTCTACCTGTTCTCCGACGCCGACAGCGGCCGTCCGAGCGTCGTCTACCGCCGGAAGGGGTTCGACTACGGCGTGATCAGGCTGGCCTGAGCGCCACCTGACCACTTCCCCCCACCCTGACTTCTCGCAACCCCCGGCGTCGCGGACGCCGGGGGTTGCGGTGCCCCGCGCCCCGGATTCCCGGTAAATCAATCACGGACGACCACCGCGGTCCGTCATGTCCGAACGACGTGGACGCGCGTCGAAGTCCTCCGCCGTTCCCGCCGCCGATTTCTCTCGGGCACCGAGGAATTGACCGCGCCGTCACCCGTGGCCGAGGTCACGTACCGCGTTGCGTCCGTCCGGGTGGCGACCCGCCGGCGCGGTCACGCAACGCGATCTTGGCCGGCCCCGGCCGGTCGTCCGGGAGGCCCTCCGGGCGGGCTTCCTACCTGTGTCTGTGCACACACCTTCACGACTTGCCTACGATGGCTAGTGGTGAAGGCTCGCCATGGCCGTGGTGAGCCCCTGTGGAAGGCGCCCGTCCCCCGGGCGCGTCGCGATGAGGTAATGAGGTCGACCCAGATGGTGCTGTCCCGACTGCTCCGCGCCGGCGAGGGCAAGATGCTCAAGCGCCTGCGCAACATCGCAGCGCACATCAACAGCCTCGAAGACGACGTCGTCGACCTCTCCGATGCGGAGCTGCGCGCGAAGACGGAGGAGTTCCGCAAGCGCTACGCCGACGGCTGGACCCTCGACGACCTGCTGCCGGAGGCGTTCGCCGTCGTCCGCGAGGGCGCCAAGCGCACCCTCGGCCAGCGGCACTTCGACGTGCAGCTGATGGGCGGCGCGGCGCTGCACCTCGGCCAGATCGCCGAGATGCGCACCGGTGAGGGCAAGACGCTGACCTCCGTGCTGCCCGCGTACTTGAACGCGATCGCCGGCGAGGGCGTCCACGTCGTCACCACCAACGACTACCTGGCCAAGCGCGACGCGGAGTGGATGGGCCGCATCCACCGCTTCCTCGGCCTGACCGTCGGCGCCATCCTGTCGGAGATGACCCCCGAGCAGCGGCGGGTCGCCTACAACGCCGACATCACCTACGGCACGAACAACGAGTTCGGCTTCGACTACCTCCGCGACAACATGGCGTGGAGCCGCGAGGAGATGGTCCAGCGCGGCCACTTCTTCGCCATCGTGGACGAGGTCGACTCGATCCTCATCGACGAGGCCCGCACGCCGCTGATCATCTCCGGCCCCGCCGACCAGTCCTCGCGCTGGTACGTCGAGTTCGCCCGGCTGGCCACCAGGATGCGCCGCGACACCCACTACGAGGTGGACGAGCGCAAGCGCACCATCGGCGTCACCGAGGCCGGCGTGCAGTTCGTCGAGGACCAGCTCGGCATCGACAACCTGTACGACTCGACCAACACCCCGCTCGTCGGCTACTTCCAGAACGCGATCAAGGCCAAGGAGCTGTTCGCCAAGGACAAGGACTACATCGTCCGCAACGGCGAGGTCATGATCGTCGACGAGTTCACCGGCCGCGTGCTGGCGGGCCGTCGCTACAACGAGGGCATGCACCAGGCGATCGAGGCCAAGGAGGGCGTCGAGATCAAGGCGGAGAACCAGACCCTCGCCACGATCACCCTCCAGAACTACTTCCGCCTCTACGCCAAGCTCGGCGGCATGACCGGTACGGCGGAGACCGAGGCCGCGGAGTTCCACCAGACCTACAAGCTCGGCGTGGTGCCCATCCCCACCAACCGCCCGATGCAGCGCAAGGACCAGGCCGACCTCGTCTACAAGACCGAGGAGGCCAAGTTCGAGGCGGTCGCCGAGGACATCGCCGAGCGGCACGAGAAGGGCCAGCCCGTGCTGGTCGGCACGACGAGCGTCGAGCGCTCCGAGTACCTGTCCAAGCTGCTGGTGCGCAAGGGCATCCCGCACGAGGTCCTCAACGCCAAGCACCACGAGCGCGAGGCGCTGATCATCGCCAAGGCCGGCCGCAAGGGCGCCGTCACCGTCGCCACCAACATGGCCGGCCGGGGCACCGACATCGTGCTGGGCGGCAACCCGGACATCATCACCGACCACGAGCTGCGCGAACGCGGCCTCGACCCGGTGGAGACCCCGGAGGAGTACGAGGCCGCCTGGGCGAAGCTGATCGAGGAGATCACCGCCGAGGTCAAGGCCGAGGCCGAGGAGGTGCGCGACGCGGGCGGCCTGTACGTGCTGGGCACCGAGCGGCACGAGTCGCGGCGCATCGACAACCAGCTGCGCGGTCGTTCCGGCCGCCAGGGCGACCCGGGCGAGTCCCGGTTCTACCTGTCGTTGAAGGACGAGCTGATGCGCCGCTTCAACGCGGCCATGGTCGAGACCGTGATGACCCGGCTGAAGGTGCCGGACGAGGTGCCGATCGAGCACAAGATGGTCACCCGGGCCATCCGCAGCGCGCAGACGCAGGTCGAGCAGCAGAACTTCGAGATCCGCAAGAACGTCCTCAAGTACGACGAGGTCATGAACGAGCAGCGCAAGGTGATCTACGCCGAGCGCCGCCGCGTCCTCGACGGCGAGGACCTGCGCGAGCAGGTCGAGCACATGATCACCAGCGTGGTCGGCGCGTACGTCGACGGCGCGACCGCCGACGGCTACGCCGAGGACTGGGACCTCGACCAGCTGTGGACGGCGCTCAAGACGCTGTACCCGATCACGCTCGACCACAAGAAGGTGCTCGAGGAGGACGAGGACGTCACCCGGGAGTCGCTGAAGGCGAAGCTGCAGGCCGACGCCCTGGCCGCCTACGAGGCGCGCGAGGCGGACATCGACGGCCGGGTCGGGCCGGGTGCCATGCGCGAGCTGGAGCGCCGCGTCCTGCTCTCCGTGCTGGACCGGAAGTGGCGCGAGCACCTGTACGAGATGGACTACCTGAAGGAGGGCATCGGCCTGCGGGCGATGGCCCAGCGCGACCCGCTGATCGAGTACCAGCGGGAGGGCTTCGACATGTTCAACGGCATGCTGGAGGCCCTGAAGGAGGAGACGGTCGGCTTCCTGTTCAACCTGCAGGTCGAAGCCGCCGAGCCGGAGCCCGCCGCCGAACCGCCGGTGCAGGTCTCGATCGCGAACGGCGGCCCCCTGGCCGGCAGCCGCGCCCGGGCCCGCGCCGCCGCGGCCGCCGCCCAGCAACAGCAGGCCGAGGCGAACCAGGCCGACCAGGCCCCCGCCGGCCCGGCGCTGGCGCAGCTGCAGAGCGGCAACGCGATCCCGCCGGCACTGCGCGGCAAGGGCCTGGACGGCCGCGCCCAGCAGGGCCTGACCTACACGGGCCCGTCGGAGAGCGGCGACGCGCAGAGCTCCGGCAACGCCCAGCAGTCCGGCGGCCCCCAGAGCGGCACCCGCAAGGAACGCCGCGCCGCCGCCCGCGCCCAGGCCAAGGGCCAGCGCAAGGGCCCCCGCCAGTAACCCGAGCACGACCGCGGAGCGGGCCACCGACCACGTCGGTGGCCCGCTCTCGCGTTTCCGCCCCGATGCCGGGCTGCGCCGCCAACGGCCGCCCAGCCCCGACCTGCGTGCGGACCTCCGTCTGTGGATCTCGTCTGCGGGCCTCTGTCTGCGCCTCGACTCGGCCGCGACCTCTGCCCGAGGTACGAGAACAGTGTTTCCGTACAGATGTGGCCGAATGTCACTCGATCGTGTGGCGGCGGGCTTGGTTGGCGGTGGGCTTGGTTGGCGATGGGGCGGGGTTGGTGGCCCCGCCGCCGACGGCATTTCCGATCCCGTCAGGGGAGGAGGTGGAATTCGGTGCAGTGCCAGCGGGAGCCCCGGCGTTCCACCCGGGCGGCGAAGGCGCGCACCTTGGTCGGCAGGTGCAGGGTTCCGGCCAGTTCCGCCGCCTCCGGGGACACGTGGCACAGCCGGTAGCGGCCCAGGCGGGTTCGGGTTCGGCTGACCGCCTTCGTCACGGTGGTCAGGGCGGTCGGGGTGAAGGTCTCCGACAGCTGGCGCGGTGGGCGTCGACCGCTCAGCGCCTCCACCAGGGGGAACAGGAAGTGGCGGGCGTCCAGCGGCGGGGGCGGCGGCGGTTCGGTGGGCGCGGCGCCGCGGTTCGGGGCGGTCAGGGCGCGGAGTTGAGGTGGCATGCTGAACCGAGGGCGTACGGGCGGGATTTCGTACCAAGATCACCCGATGGAGGCACGGTGCGGGGACTCGTTCTCGACTTCGGCGGCGTCCTCACCGACCACGGTGACGACCTCTCGGCCACCGAGCCGCCCCTCCTGGCCGCCACCCGCCAGGCCCGCCACCGGGGCGTCCTCACCGCGATGCTGTCCAACGCCGACTTCCTCTGGCGCCCGCCCGCCGGCTGGGAGGACCTGTTCGACGTCGTCATCACCTCGGGCGAGGTCGGCCTGGCCAAGCCCGACCGCCGCATCTACCTCCTCGCCGCCGAACGCCTCGGCCTGCCCGCCGACCAGTGCGTCTTCGTGGACGACCTCGCGGTCAACGTGCGGGGCGCGGCGGAGGCCGGGATGGTCGGTGTGCACCACCAGTCCGTGTCGGCCACCCTCGAGGAATTGGAAATCCTGCTCCAGATCCCCCTCCGGGGTTAATCGGTGACGAACGGCCACGGGAATTCCACCTGGCCGGTGAATTGCCGCTCACCCTGGTTCCCTCGTACGTTCGCATCGTTACCGGTGGACATCTTCGAGGAACGGCACGACCGCGTGCCTCTGTCCCGCCCCGGTGTCGTACGAGGGGCACGGGTGCGGGACGTCGGGGGCTGATCGGGACGGGCCCGACGGGTACCGCGTCGGGTGGCTGTGGTGAGCCACCGATCAGCCTGGTTGGGCAGCGCGGGTGTCGGAGCGGCCCTCCGGCACCCGCGCTGCGCAACGCCCGACCCCAAACGCCCGACGCCCGCCGCGCTCACGCGCTGCGGCGACGCACCACCTCGAAGCACAGCACGGCCGCCGCGCTGGCCACGTTCAACGACTCGACCCCCGCCGCCATCGGGATGGACAACCACCCCGTCACGTGCGGCCGGACGTCCTCGGAGATGCCGGCCGTCTCGCTGCCCAGCACGAACGCCGCCCGCGCCGGCAGGTCGGCCGAGTAGACCGACGACCGCGCGCCCGCGTCGAGCGCGAAGACCGGGTACCCGGCCTCCCGCAGCGCGGCCACCGCCTCGCCCGCCGTCGCGCACCGCAGCACCGGCGCCCGGAACGCCACCCCGGCCGACGCCTTGACCACCATCGGGTCGATCGACGCCACACCGCGCCGCGGCACCACGATGCCGTCCACCCCGGCGGCCGTCGCGGTGCGCAGGATCATGCCGACGTTCGCGGGCGTGGTGATGCCGTCCAGCACGAGCACGAACCGCGGCCGCTCGGGCAGCGCCACCGACAGCGGCCGCATCCGGGGTGCCACGACGTCGGCCAGCACGCCCTGGTCCTGCTTGCCGTTCCCGGCCAGCACCTTGACCCGCTGCGCCGTGGCCCGCTGCACCGCGACACCGCGCCGGCCGGCCGCCTGCAGGATCTCCCGGGCGGCCGGGCCGCGGGCCGTGTCGGCGAGCACGACCTTGTCGACCTCGAGCCGCGGGTCGTCCAACGCCTCCAGCACGGGCTTGCGGCCGTACACGGTGACGAACTTGTCCTTGGGTGACACATCCACGGGGAAGAGTGTCCTCCACCCGTTTGGGGCTTGTTTCTCCGCTGTCAATCATGATGATCGTCACATGACACCGCGCGACGAGGCGCACCGTCTGCTGGCCACCGGCCGGGAGGCGGACGTCTACCTGCGTCCGGACGGCCTGCTGGTCAAGCGCAGCCGCACGGGTCGCGACCCGCGGCCGGAGGCCGAGCTGATGCGCTACCTGCGGCGGCACGGCGTGCCGGTGCCCAGGGTGGCGGACTGCTCGGAGACCGACCTGGTGATGGAGTACGTCCCGGGCCCCCGCATGTCGCAGGAGCTGGACGCCAAGCCGTGGCGGGCGGGTGCGCTGGGCCGGGAGCTGGCCCGGCTGCACGGCGCGCTCGACCGGGTGCCCGCGCCGGCGTTCCTGCACGGCGACGGCGACCTGCTGCACCTCGACCTGCACCCCGGCAACGTGGTGCTGGGCCCGGAGGGGGCGGTGGTGGTGGACTGGGGCAGCGCGGGCAAGGGCGACCGCAAGGTGGACGTGGCGTTGAGCTGGCTGGCGATGGCGGTGGCACCGCTGCGGCCGGTCATGCGGTTCGCCCGATCCCGGATGGTGCGCGGGTTCCTGTCCGGCGTCGACGGGGCGGTGCGGGCCGAGGCGCGGCGCGCGATGCCGGCCGCGGCGGCGATCAGGCTGGCCCGGCACGAGCGCGACGAGGCCGAGGTCAGCGCCGTGCGGCGGCTGGTGCGGGAGTGCAGCGACTAGCCTGGACCGCATGCCCGACCGCCTGTCCGCGCTGGACGCCTCGTTCCTGTACCTGGAGGACTCCACGACGCCGATGCACGTCGGCGGGGTGGCGGTGTTCCGGCGGCCGCGCACGGGCTTCGACTACGACCGCCTGGTGGAGCTGATCGAGCAGCGGCTGTCGCTGGTGCCCCGGTACCGGCAGAAGGTCGTGCCCGTGCCGGGGCGGCTCGCGCGGCCGGTGTGGGTGGACGACCCGGACTTCGACGTGACCTACCACGTGCGGCGCTCGGCGTTGCCGAAGCCGGGCAGCGACGGGCAGTTGCACGAGCTGGTGGCCCGGCTGATGTCCCGCCCGCTGGACCACAGCCGGCCGCTGTGGGAGGTCTACCTCGTCGAGGGCCTGGTCCGGAACCGGACTGCGGTGATCACCAAGACGCACCAGGCGGTGGTGGACGGGGTCGGCGCCCCGGAGATCGGGCAGGTGATGCTGGACGTCTCGGCCACGCCCCGGCCCCCGGTGGAGTCGCTGTGGATGCCGTCGCCGGAGCCCAGCGGCCTTCGGCTGGTGGCCGACGCCGTCGCCGAGGCCGTGCAGCGGCCCGGCGAGGTGGTGGAGAACGCCCGCTCGGCGGCGATGGACACGGTGGCGACGGTGCGGAAGGTGACCGGGGTGTTCGGCGGGCTGCTGTCGGCGGTGCGGACCGCCGCGACGCCCGCGCCCGGCAGCCCGCTGAACGTGCGGATCTCGCCGCAGCGCCGGTTCGCGGTGGCCCGCACGAGGTTGGACGTGCTGCGCGAGGTGCGCCGCGCGCACGGCGGCACGGTGAACGACGTCGTGCTGGCCGTGCTGTCCGGCGCGCTGCGGAACTGGCTGCTGTCGCGCGGCGAGGTCGTCACGGCGGGCACCACGATCCGGGCGATGGCGCCCATGTCGGTGCGCGACGACGAGGCGCGCGTGTCGGCGTACCTGGTGGACCTGCCGGTGGGGGAGCCGAACCCGGTCGTGCGGCTGCACCACGTGTCGCACGCGATGCGCGCCCACCAGGAGTCGGGCCAGTCGGTGGCGGCGCAGACCCTGGTGAAGCTGTCCGGGTTCGCCCCGCCGACGCTGCACGCGCTGGGCGCGCGGGCGGCGTCGTCGTTCTCGCGGCGGCTGTTCAACGTGGTGGTGACGAACGTGCCGGGCCCGCAGGTGCCGCTGTACGCGGCGGGGGCGCGGATGATCGAGATGTTCCCGGTTGTGCCCTTGGCGAAAAGCCAGGCGCTGTCGATCGGCGTGACGTCTTATGACGGTGGCGTGTACTTCGGCCTCAACGCCGACCGCGACGCCATGTCCGACGTGGACGTGCTGGCGGCGATGGTGGAGGAGTCGGTGGAGGAACTGATGGGAGCGGTGTCTTCATGAGGGTGTACCTCCCGGCGACCGTCGCGATGCTGCGCGACCTGGTGGAGCACGGCGAGTTCGTGCCGGTGGGCGGCACGGGGTTCGCCCTGACGCCCGCGCTGCGCGAGTCCTACGCGACCGGCGACACGGAGGAGCTGGAGTACTCGGCGATGCTCGACGCCGCGCGCGGTTCGCTGCGGCTGATCGCGGGCGACGAGAAGGCCCCGCCGCGGCGGGCGGTGGTGTCGGCGGACGTGGACGACGTGAAGCTGCGGCCGGACCTGGACTTCTCGGTGGTGAAGCTGTCGGGTCCGGTGCCGATGAAGGCGATCGCGGCGATCCACCTGGACACGCTGGAGGCCGAGGACGACGTGCGCGCGGCGGCGGAGGTCATCGACGCGGCGGACCTGGGCGACCCGGACGCGGAGTTCGCGCTGGGCGGCGCGGAGGACCACGAGCTGGCCTGGTACGCGCCGCAGGAGCTGCCGTTCCTGCTGGAGCTGATGTAGCGGCGCTACATGCCCTCGGCGGGCTGCCAGAGTTCGATGCGGTTGCCCTCCGGGTCCACGCACCACCCGAACCGGCCGAACTCCGAGTCCTCGGTCTGCGGCAGCACCTCGACGCCCCGGCTGCGCAGCCGCTCCAGCAGCTCGGCCAGGTCGTCCACCCGCAGGTTGATCATCGCCCGCTGGCCCGGCTCGCCGAAGTAGTCGGTGTCGTCGGCGAACAGGGCGAACGTCGTCGTCTCCGACTCGACCCAGTGGAACGTGATGGCGCCGCCGTCGCTCATCGGCACGCCGAGGTGCCGGCGGTACCACTCGGCCATCCGCTCCGGGTTGCGGGCGCGCAGGAAGACGCCGCCGATGCCTGTCACCTTCGCCACGGCTGCGCACCGTACTACCGGGTGCGCCCGCCGGCCCATGGACGTGGTCACCGCGCCACCCGATCCGGTCAACGGAGCGGCGCGACCGTACCCACCCGGCCGCGTCGGCGGTGACTCTCAGCTCCCAAGATCGGCAAGCTCTCAAGATCGGCAAGCTCCCAAGACCGGCAAGCTCCCAAGACCGGCGGGCGGGGGTCGACCGCGCGGACCGGCCGCGCGGTCGACCGCCGGGAGGGTCAGCGCCGCAGCGTCAACAGGCCCGGCCGGTAGGGCAGCAGGCCGTAGTCGCCGCCGGAGCTGGGGTTGCGGCCCTGGTAGAGGAATTGCAGGTTGCAGGGGTCGATGGTCTTGGTCTGGTCGGGGTTGGTGCGGATCAGGTCGCCGTGGCTGATG